>JALHET010000668.1:710-1116 GCA_022839525.1 Lentisphaerota bacterium | reverse complement strand
TTAACGAAGGCTGCGATTATCGGATTGAGGATTATGTCTGGGATGGAAGCGCTTCGCACTTCACCCTAAGGAGTTACAAATCCCACCAGCAACCGCTAACGCTGGGGAATTTTACCCTTAGGCTGCCGGGAAAACACAATGTTTCCAACGCCGCGGCCGCGCTTGCGGTCGTGGACGCTCTGGGCGGCAGCGCAGCGGACTGCGCCCCAACGCTGGCAGCTTTTGCCGGCACTGAACGCCGCTTTGATATCGTGCTTGAAAGCGCCGGCGAGGTTCTGATCAATGACTACGGTCACCACCCCACCCAGGTGCGCGCCACGCTGGGCGCCGCGCGTGAACTTTACCCGACCAAAAAGCTGTGGGCGGTGTGGGAACCGCACACCTTCACCCGTACGGAAAGCCTGCA
>JALHET010000668.1:0-670 GCA_022839525.1 Lentisphaerota bacterium | reverse complement strand
GCAGGCGCTGGAGCTGGCAGACGCGGTGATTATCACCAAAATTTATGCGGCGCGCGAGCTGGACGACGGCTTTAGCCCGCAGACCATCGTTGATGCCATGCTACCGGGAAAAGCGAGTTACATCCCGGACTTCGCGGAAATTGTGGACCAACTCAGCCGGAAATTGACCGGAAACGATGTGGTCGTGTTCCTTTCCGCCGGTAAGGGACCCCAAATCTGCGCAGGCCTGCGTGAAAACATCCTGAAGCAAAGCGGGGAGGCAGCCGCATGAACATCCCGATGCGTAAACTTCAGGCTTTGTTCGGCGCTCGGCTGCAGGAAAACGTGCGCATGGCGGATTACACTACATCGCGCGTGGGCGGACCGGCGTTGGGCCTGGTCTCGGTCAACACCATCGCCGAACTGCGCGATGCCGCGAACGCCTTATGGAGCCTGGATGTGCCCTTCAAGCTCATCGGCAGCGGCTCCAATATTCTGGTGAGCGACATCGGTTACAACGGCATTATCCTGCTGAACCACTGCCACAACATCCGTATCAATACCCAGCAGGAACCGCCCGTCATCTTTGCCGAGAGCGGCGCGAACCTCAGCAACATCGCCCGCCAAAGCGCCCTGCGCGGTCTTTCCGGTCTGGAATGGGCTGGCAGCGTGCCGGGTTCGGTGGGCGGCG
>JALHET010000013.1 GCA_022839525.1 Lentisphaerota bacterium | reverse complement strand
GGGTTCAGGAACCCGGAAATCCGAAGAATCGCCTTGTTTCACGCCTTGGGCGACCTGCCTATGCCGCCCGAGTACACCCACAGATTCTCGTGAAGTGCCTAAATAACGAGGTGCCTTAAGGCTAAGGTGAAGAGAAGAGGAATCAGCACTGTAATAGCGACGTTGACAAAGGGGCTCTTTGACGCTATTTCGTTGGCTTTCAACAGAAGAGTAGAATAGAGACGAAGTGGCTCGCCAAATGGGATGTCCAGCTCATGATGCAATATGAAAACGGAAAAAGTTATAATGCTTAAGACGATGGTAAAAAACACCGCTTTTTTTCTCCAGACGGCCCACAACAACTTCCGTAACAGATCACCTCCACTGAAATGTCGTTTACAGATCAAACAGATCCGCGACAACCGAGACCTCCTGAAACCAGCGGAGTCAGGCTGAATTGCACGACTGTGCTTGGTATGAAGATCCGTGCTCATTTTCCTTTGTTGGCTAGAGTGCGAATGGAACCGTAATACTTGTTCGAAAGAAGAATCGAAGCCAGTTGCTTGCACAGATTCGCCGTGTTCTCAGACCCAAACAGTGTCAGTGCATCGTCGGCTTGCCGAGACAGTGCAGAGACGAGTTTTCTCGCATACGCTACTGAACCACCCTCAACACAGATGCGACTAAGGGACTCAAGAGTGTCAGTGGGCTGTACTCCTCCCTCACATCGGTGATCAGCAAGCAATTTTTCTCCATCCGGATTCTTCGCAAGTAAATGATAGAGAATCGCCGTCAATCGCCCGTTACGGAAATCGCTGTACCGGTCTTGATAATCGCGAGGATTCGGTTCGCCCGGATCAGTTGGGGCACAATCACCAATGTCGTTAGCGATCTGAAGAGCAGTGCCGAACGCTTCGCCGAACGCCACCAGTGCGGCAAGTTGCGTCTTGCTTCCCGCCGCAAGTCGCCCCCCCCAATAGCAAATCTGCCCGTTGAAAACACCACTACCGGCGTGGCAACGCTTGTGGTAGTCAGCCAAGAACAGCACCTCGTCCCTCGCGTATCGGTCGAGGTGTCCGATATTTAACACGAAGAGATCGTAAAACTGAGCAATGTAGATGTGTTCGTTTATGTGGCCGATGCCGTTCTCAAGTTCCGCCAGTTGTTCAGACAATAGTGATACGCATTCTCGGATCGATCTTGCAGCCAACTCGCGGGAGATCATCGAGCTGATGAACTGTGCGTCTTTCTTTTCATCAGTCAGGGTGCCCAGTTTGTTGTCGAAGGCCGCGTTGGCTTGATAGGAGGAGATGTTCAACAATTCGAAGGCGGCGGCGATAGGCACGTACTGTTCCCAGTTCTTCCCGCCGCAGACCTCGTAGGAAAGCCGGAACAGCGCAGGTTTTTGCAGGGGGCGCCGCAGGCGCGATCTTGCAAATAACATGAGGGCGTCATAGAGACCGGCTGGTTCTGCGCGGTATGGCTGGAGCAATTTCTCAATGAACGGCCCGACAACCGAGGCCGTCTCTTCCAGATACTTGAAATATGCTGCGCGACTCATAATCGGTTACGGGGTTACGGCAGGGGAGCGAACGCGCCATCCTTTACGCACATCATCCGCAGTTCCTTGACGACATCGCCGTTGCTGTCGAATGTTGTCTTGCCCGTGACACCAGGGTAGTCCTTGATGCTGTACAGGGCCTGTTTGATATCATCGGGCGTGATGTCCCCGGCAGACCGAAGCGCCTGCGCTGCGATGTTGACCACATCGTAGCCATATCCGGCAAGGATATCGGGTTCCTGATTGTAGTTCTTGCGGAACGTTCCAACAAAAGTCTGCATCTCAGGTGCAGCACTGCCCGCATCGAATGCTGGCGACGAGAACTGGACGCCTTCGGCGGCATCTCCTGCAAGTTCGAGAATCTTGGGATCGGCAAATGTGGATATGCTGACAAATTGCGTTTTGATGCCCATTTCCTTTGCCTGCTTGAGGAGGTTTGCCATTTCCTTCAGATAGCCGGGAATGAAGACAATATCCGGATTGCTCGCCGTTGCCTTTGCCAGTTGACTGCGGAAATCGGTATCACCCTCCTTATACGCTTCGGCACAGACGACCTTGCCTCCGGCCTTCTCGAATTCGCCCTGAAAAACCTGGACGATGGCCGAGATTGACGCAACCTGCATGTAGACGATGGCAACCGTTTTCGCTTTGGCCTTGCCGTGCACGAATTGGGCGAGGTACGTACCATCGTAGGTATCCGACGGGTAGATTCGGAAGATATAATCGCCGGCCTTGGTTAAGTCCACCGCCGAGGCCGATGGCGAAAGAAGCACGATCTTGTTGCGCTCGGCAATGGGAGCAATCGCCAGCGTGCCAGCCGAAAACATGTCACCCAAGACCATCGGGACACGATCAACGGATCGGAGCTTGTTAAAGGCGCTCACGGCTTTTGCTGGGTCTGCTTGGCTGTCCTCAACCTTAATCACCAAGTTTCGCCCATTGATACCGCCGGCGGCGTTTACGTGTTCTAGAGCAGTATCCATACCCCGCTTCAGTCCTACACCATAGGAGCCCGCATCACCGGTCAACGGGAGTATTGCGCCGATTGTTACGTTGCGACCGTCTTCGCGAGACCTATTGATTGCGACCACAGCAACGATCACCGCCGCGAAGACGATTCCGACAAGCCAAAAAGCCTTCTTATTCATTACCGCACCTTCCTTCCATCAATCACGCATGAACTTCGTGGCGAAGTTCTTCTGCCCTGCATAAGGCCAGCCGCGACGGTTTGCCGCGCCCGTTCACCCACCGATTTACGGTGAACCGTGTCACCCCGATCTTGGCCTTCGGATTCTCCACCATCTCCGCCACGTCGTTCTTCGTCATCGCACCACGCCCGGCGTACATTCCCGACCGCTTCGCCTCGGGACACTTCTGTGTGTTACAAGTGACGGAGTATAGTGTAATGCGGACGCACACCTGCTGTCAATCCCGTGCGCGGACAAACTCATACAGGTCTCACTTGTCAGAGTAAAAGCGACCATCCCAGTCGCATTCACTTTGCCAAGCGAAAGGCGAAAGCTGAGGAGGAATTAGCCCCGAGTTCGCCAGCTGGACGACAAAGAATCTCATAAGTCCTTGAAAATCAACGAAACGACCGCGGCATATTGGCGCGCGCTATGCCCAGGCCGGCACATACTCAGCGAATTTTTTGGATTTATTATCCGGTTTAGCAGGCTTAATAAGCCCCCTGTCAATGGCTTCCTGAATCAGCACTGACACCATTGAACGCTGTTTCTCTGGCATCTTAAGCCGTTCCCGCAGACTCGTGTTCGTCATCGCACTGTCTGAGCAATATTTCAGTACGGCGTGCTGATAACAGGCTTCTAAGCGCTCCTGAGCCGTCATTTTACCGAATGAGCGGGGCGAATAAAGCGTGACCTTGAAGTAGTTTGTGCCCGTCGCGAATTCAATCGGCGGTAAACCGTAAAGCTCCACCTGTAAGCCCGCTTTGAGTAGCCCCGATCCGCGTTCCTCACAAATCTTGTAACGTCGGAAAGCCCGCGCCAATTGCTCGTTACGGGACTCCGGTTGTGTGCCGATGAGTCTGTCCAGTCGCTTGGACGGCAACAGTCCGCCGGGATTTGAGACCTCGATCCGGTCATCGAAAATCTCAATCAGAGGACCTGCACCTCTAATCGAAAAATCCTGATGAATCAGCGCGTTGGCTATGATTTCGCGCAAGGCGATTTCTGGATAAACCGTGCGTTTTTGCCGCAACGCTTTCTCGATGACTTCACTCTGAGGTAACAGTGACATTACGAACTGCAACAACCCTTGAAAGCTAACAGCGTACCCCTTCGAGCCTTCGTATTCCTGCTTGGTTATGGCCTTGTTGAGCCCATCATAGACCACCACCCGGACAGCTTTACGGCTCAGGTCTGGGAAGTCTGCGAGTTTTCGCGCCGTTGCTATTGCACCTAGATTAGTGACATAACCGCCACCTGCCGGTTCGCGGACAATGAACCGCTCTCCAGTCATCCATGCCAACGTTTCTTCTTGGGTTGTCGTGGCGGGACGCTCCAACATCTTGAAAATCGGTTCCACATTCAGCTTGTCGGTAAACTCGGCATCCTGAAGAAGGACAGACGCATGCAGTTCTTCCCAGCGCGGAGTACGGCTGTGCAACATCAGCATACCAATCTCCTGCCGTGACGCTTTACGAGTTGTTCCGGCAGAACGGATGAACGCTTCCTCTAGACCTTTGGCTCGAATATGCACAGGCTTCACAGCTGACTCCGGCACATAAACGAACAACAACCGGCTCGACTCGAAATCCTCTACGGCATGATCGAGAGCGATCGGCGGTTCCAAACCTGCCCGTCCTAGGTTAGCCAGCTGGTTCACCGTCGTTTCAATCGTTGCCTCATCTACGCCCGACGGTCTTCCTGCGGAATCCACCCCATACACCAGATAGCCACCCCCGGGCTGATTCGCGAAGGCCGAAAGATGCTCGGTCAGCCGCTTCTTGTCCGGCGACAGCGCCGCCTTCCAGTCCATCTCGTTCAACTCGTGCTTCGGCGGCTCAAGGCTCTCTCTAAGCAATTCCAACGCTCTGTTCATCCATAATTTCATGTTTGCCGTTTTCCAATCAAATAACAAGTCATTGCTGTTCAATCACTTATGAAGATTGCCCATCATCCGATCAATTAAACCGGATTGTGCGACCACACCCTCCTTGAACAACATTGCCGGACTCAATTGGTGTCCCGCAACCAGCAATTGGACCGCCTTGACGACCAGCTCCGCCCGCCTTTGGATGAATTTCTCGAAGTCCAACGAGAGTTTCTTCTTCTTCTCATCGTCTGTAAGTCCCTCATATCCTCCGTTAGCCAGCTCAGGAATCGGGACAAGGTGCGACTCAAGCCGTTCGCGCACAATTTCCGGCGTCGCCCACTTATAGCGGTCCGTCAGATAACGGAGGGGCTCTTTCCGGCCGATGGACACGTTCGTCGTGTCGGAGATCAAGGCGCAGTTCAACGCCAGAGAACTCTCAATGCCCGCCTCTTTCAGGAGCGCGTCAGGGAAAAGGTGGTGATAGTGGCGGTTGTTCACGTTCGACACGCTCAACTTATCTCCCGTCGAGAAATCCAGTGCGCCCATGCAGCAGGAGACCGCTAGAATCGCCCGGCCGCGAATCGAAGCCTGTTTCGGCCACTCTACCGTCAGCAGTTCCTCTTTCTCGGCCAACTTATGGCTCGCGAAGATCGGGACGTCCTTCTCTGTATAGACCGATCCATCCTCTTTTCGTTCTCCTTTGATGACGCGTTTCAGCGCTATGTAGTCCGCAAAGGCATGCGTCGGCGCCGCGTTCTCGTAGCGATCCGTGAAAAAGGCGTACCACATGTACTTTTTAAGCAGCAACTTGTCTTGGCCCTGCTTGTCACCCGCCGTGGGGATACTCGGAAACAGGCTGGCGATCACGGCCAACACAGCATTGGTCGGCAGCCTTTGCCGGTCATAAATGCCTTCGTTGGCCAAAAATTCGGCCATGCGGCTCAACCCCGCCTCCATCTCCGCCCAATGCTCGACGAGCAGGCGTTCGTCCATGTCCCAGGCGCCGCGCTGATTCGGCAACTTGTCCTGTAGGAGCGCCGAAGTAGTCAAGATCAAATCCGGCAGCTCCCCATATCGCTGAACAGCAGGGTACTTCGCGTTCAGCGAGTCTTGAAGATCATGCAGGGAACGGCCCGTCACACTCTCGACCTCCGCAACGATTACGTCGTATTGGGAGAGCGGCTTGCTGTTGGTGTTCATCTTGATGAACACGTCCAGGGCCACGCTCTTGTCCGTACTGGAAGGTAGAGAGAGAAAGGGCAGGTTGTAGTTGGCGACTGTCGAGCGCAGATCTCTGATCCGGTCGCTGACCCTCTGCTTGTATTCGTAGAACGCCTTGAGCGCCTCCTTGCCGTCCGACGGCTCATCCGGGGCGGTCGCCTCGTCAAGCCATGTGTCGATCTCCGCCTGAATATCCTCCGGTTTCAGCAAATGAGTCGGAATGTAACCTCTGCGAAGGCACTCGTGCGGATCGTCGCACCAGCGAGGATAGCGGTCGCCGTTGGCCTTCTTATAACGCGTTCGGCAATAGGCACTCATGTCCGGCGGATTCTCGTCGCCCTCGAATTTGTCGAACTCCTCCATGTAGATGTAGTAGGTCTCCTTTTCGTAGTTGTTGTGGAAGGCGCGCCACAGTGCGGTCAGCCGCTGCTGGCCGTCCAGCAGATGCTCCAGTACGCGCTGCCCGCTTTTCGGCTCGGCGGTCTCCAAATAGCGCGAGATGAACTGCTCCTTCTCCCCGACCTCCAACGTGAGCGTGATGCCCAGCGGCAAGCCATGCACGACCTGCTCGATCAGGCTCGCGATCCGCTGACGGTCCCACGCCTCATAGCGTTGGAAGCGCGGCAGCTTGATCTCGCCCCGCTGAATCTTACCGTACCAGTCCTTCAAGTCTCTGTTGCTTGCTTGCATTTTTACTTTTCTTCATCTTCGAATTCGCTCATCCGTGAGGCGTTGTTTTCCTTGAACATCATGCGTCAAATGTAGACCAATCGCCGCGCGTCCTCAAGTACAATCGTCCTTTCTGTCAACTGCCAAGACTGCCATCGCCACGCTTCTGGCGCGGTACCCCGCGTTGGATGCGAATGACCGAAAGCCTTTGTACCCTTCGTGTGAGAAAAAAACCGAGCACTGCATGAAACCCGAAACCAGAAAATTCCCCTTGGCGTCCCTGGCGTCTTGGCGGTTTGCTCAAGCGGCTCGCGCCTGATTCCGGGTGCCGTGGTTGTGTTCCTTCCCGTTGTTTGTAATAATGGGACACAGTTTTGAACGGAGTTGACCCCGATAGCAATCGGAAAACACACACAAACACACACACATTTTTAACGCGGCAATGACCACTGAACGACATCGAAAATCTCTTATCCGGGCGAATTACCACACGCATACGACTTGGTGCGATGGGGCGGATACGCCCGAGGCGGTTGTCAGGTCGGCGATTGCCAAGGGGTATGAGGTGATCGGGTTTTCATCGCATGTGGCATTTCCGGAGTTGCTTCCGGGAATGCTTGATCCAGAGAAAGGCTTGGAATACGCGGCGGACATCCGTCGCCTTCAGGCCAAGTACGCCGATCGTATCAAGGTGTTTCTGGGAGTGGAGGCTGATTACATTCCCGGGGTGACCGCTCCCGAGCGTTCGCGCTACTCCGCCCTGAATCCCGACTACATGATCGGCGCCATTCACTACGTGGTTGTGGACAATGGCTCCCGCGTTCCCGTTGATAATTTGCCTCAGATGATGATGGACGGCATCGCCGCACACTTTCAGGGCAGCGTGGAGGCGTACATCAGGGCCTACTTCCGGCAGTTGCGCGAGATGGTATCGCGGTATGAGTTCGACATTGTCGCGCATCTGGATCTGATCCGGAAGTTCAATGTCCGGAATCCGTATTTCGATGAGGACGCGGCATGGTACCGGGACGAGCTGGAGCGGACGGCGGACGTCGTTGCCGCATCCGGCAAGATCGTCGAGGTGAACACCGGCGCCATTTCCCGCGGGTGGCTGGACGATGCGTATCCGTCGCGCCCCTTCCGCGATCTGTTGCGCGAACGCGGCGTCCGCTTCATCCTCTCTGCCGATGCCCATGCCGCCGATACGATAGACTATGCCTTCGAGCGCTTTTCCGAAGAGGAACGCTTTCTGGAGGCGTTGCCCTAGGTCGGTTTTAGGTTTTATGGGTTTCAGGTTTTACATTTCGTTTGTGGACATTGTGGACACGCGGAGCCATCGAAATCGGTGTCGAGATCGATTGGAACGCTCAACGTTCAACGGCGGCAAGACAAGCGGGTTTGAAAAAATGGTTTTGATTGAAACCGTACCTGTGAAAGGGATACTTTGTGGGAAGGAAACGAGGATGAAAAGTTTGGTCGGGATCAAGGCGGAGCACGAGCGCGCGTGCGCGGAGTTTGTGGAGGCGGCGCGGGCGGCATCGTACAGCTTCGCGCTGGCGGAGCTCACGGCCGATGCCGTGGCCGATTCGCATACGCGCGATGCCGAACTATTCCGGTGTCGGTGACTGACCGCATGCTGGCGCAATACGAGCGCTTCCGCCAGCAGCGGTTCGGGTAGGCAGAATCAGGATCGCTTGGGTTGTCGACCAGACCTGGCGACTGGGCAAAAGCCTTTCCGACGTAGCGCGTATGTGGGCACATGTGAGGTGTTGATGCCGGACTGGCGCTGTGAATGTTCGTGCGAAAAAGTTTGGGAGTAATGACCATGACAAATCGACGCAGTTTTATGATTGGGACAGCCAAATTAACAGGCCTGTTGGCGACGGGGTTAAGTCTTAAGGCGGAAACCGGCAGCGGGGGCCAATCCTCCAACCTGCCCATTGATATCTGGCCGGAACTAAAGACCCGGCTTTGTGCCGAGGCGGACAAGAACGCCGTCAAGTTGACGTCGGGTTCACGGATAACTCTCGATGCCGCCAACGGTGTACTGGCTCCGGACATCAGGGACGTCTCGGTTCAGGCTCTTAGCGACAAGACCGCAGTTATTCCGGCCGAGGGTTTCCTCACGTTTGCGCTTGATGTCGATGGGCCCTTGTACGTAACCGGCAACGCATGTGTCGTGCCCGACGGCGATTTGCGTCCGGGTTTGCGCCTCTACGTGCTATCCGACGATACGGTCATTGCCGCGCCCATGGTTGCTGCACCTGCCTGGGTGGGTGTCGGCACACCCGGAACCGGTCCCGCGCCCGACTGCAGAGGGACGAAACCCCCTGATGCCGTGCCGCTGGTGAAGTGGTTTCTCACCAAGGGCCGGCATTACATCACCGTCGCGGGACCGCATTTCCGTCCCGGCGGGACTTTTGAGCGCTTGGAGATCATTGCGCTCAAAGACAAGGTGGAGAGCCCGCAGTGTCAGTTTGCCCTTGTGGCTGATTCCCACTTGAGCTTGGGGAAGCGGTATACGTGGACAAACGTGATCATGACTGAGCCCAGCATCGCGAGAGAGTTGGCCGCCACGTTCAAAAGCCTCCGTAAGGAGGGTGTCGATTTTGCCATGATTGCCGGTGACATGACCAACAGCGCGACCCGTGATCAGTTCCAGCAGCTTGCAGATGTTTTAAATGAATCCAAGATGCCATGTTATGGTTGCGTTGGTAATCACGATTCCTACCATAAAACGTCCCGGCCAGATCAGCTCGAACTTTTGCCGGGAATGTTTCCGGGAATGGCAACCGACTATATCCTTTATAAGCGGCCGCTCCGTTTTATCGTGTTGGACGGTTCCTTCTGGAAACACAAAGACGGGGAGTTCCATGACTTTTATGACAAGAAACAGGCCGCGGGTATCGGGATGAAGCCCGAGCAGATTGAGTGGTTGCAATGGGCACTGGCCAGCGACGTAACCACCCCGACGGTTGTTGTCTCGCATTATGTTTTTAAGGTTAACAATGACGTCTCCTCGGCTGGATTTAATCTTGCGAAAATCCCTCAGGCTTCTGTGGGCTCCAAAGTTATGGAGCTTTTGGGAAAGGCGCCTAATGTTGTCGCGACGCTGAATGGCCATTCGCACTGGAATGAATTAGCGTCGCACGGAGATATCCAATGCATCCAAAACGCCGCTTTCGCTGAATGGCCCTGTATGTACCGGGTTTTCCGCGTCTATGCGGATCGGGTGGAATGGGAAGTCCGGCAGGTGGGTAACCGCGGTTTGATACGCGAGGCTTGTTTGCCCGAAAAAGCGCTCAATTGGATGATTTCTACCCATGAGGGTGATCTCGCGGGTAATTTTCCCTTTCGCGCGGGAAACAAATGAGTTTTTGATTTAATACCTGAAACAAGAAGGAGGGGGTGGGGGGGGCATGAAGAAAAGCCGGTGGATGGTACTGTTCCTTGTCTCGGCCGTTGCTGGCGCGTTGGGGGCCGGCGAACTCGACAACGCGGTTCTGCATGGCGCGACGGATCGGCGTGCGTTCGACGACAAGCCGGGAGACGCGATCGTCTTCACGCTTTCGGTCGAGGGCGCTGAGGCGTTTCCGGCGGGCAGGTACTTTCTCTCCTGGTCGTGCACGGGCGATGACGGCAAGCAGACGGAAGGGCGCGAACCGCTCGTTTTCGGTCAGTCGTTCTCCCATACGACCGCGCCCGACAGGTCTGGATTCGTGCGTATGACCGCTACCGTCGTTGACGAGAAGGGCAAGACCGTGCTCAAGCAATTCCAGGGGTCGACCCACGGTTATGTGCCGAGCGGGCCGCACGAGGAGACCCTCATCGAAGAACCCGCGCGCGGCGGGATCGGCGACTGCCGGATGCCGGAGAATGCGTTTGTCGTGCAGAACCGGCGCGGCTACAACTCCTGGCCGATGATCCAGGCGATGGGCGAGAAGCTCGTCTGCTCCTACAGCCGCGACAACGCATTCCCGCAAGACGGCCATACGATCAGTCCGGGCAGCCGCGACGCCTATGCGAAGGTCTCTGAGGACGGCGGCAGGACGTGGTCGGCAGAGGTGACGGTCGCGGCTGATCCGAAAATCGGCGAGGTCAACGAAGGCATTGGGCTTGATTCAACGGGCGCGGTGCTCGCGTGGGTGCGTTGCTGGGGAGCCGAGGAAAGTCGCCGCCACGAACTTTACCGCACGGCAGACGGTGTCTCGTTCGAGAAGATCGCCTCGCTCCGCCTTGATCCGTTTCCGATGCAGGTTCTCGACCCTGTCTTTGTGGCCGGGCTCGGTCTCGTCTCCCCGTGGTTTGCCGGAAACTACCGCAGGGACGGAGGCAACTCCTGGGGTATTCTCGTGAGCACGGACGACGGTCGCACCTGGGAGCAGCGGACGATCGAACGCAACCTGCCGGTCAAGGAGTGGGTCACGGAATCCTCGATCGTCTCACTCGGGAACGGACGCATACTACTCATCGGACGTTGCGAACAGGGTCTCGGCACGCAGTTTCAGGTGACGAGCACGGACGGAGGGAAAACATGGGTGAAGACGCGCACCAATATCGGCGACGTGCAGGAGTCGACGCCGAGCCTCATCTACGATCCGAAGACGGGGCTCGTCGCGAACTACTACTATCACCGTGGGGCGCGTAAGCTCAAGCGCCGTGTCGCGAAGGCCGATTTCATCTTTACGCATCCCGAGGCCTGGCCCGGGCCGGAAGTCCTTGCCGAGGGTTTTGAGCCGCGCGCCTACGATGCGGGCAACGTGAAGGCGACCCGTCTTCAGGGGAAGACCGACTGCTGCGCCTGGTATACGGGTACGCAGTCGAACGCGACCGTTGTCGTGACGGTCGTGCCGGTGCCCGAGCTTTGAGCGCAAACACGGATTGGCGCGTTCGGTTACATGCGCCTGCCGCCCTGCGCTCCCGAACACACGGCGCCGAAAAACGGTGAGGTGCTCGCTGCTGACGATGAGCCGGGCTGTCTCTATGGGCGGCACGTTATATTATTATTTAATACAAATATTGCAATTGACAAATAATATAAAAGGGTGTTACCATCGCGCCATGAAAAGCCAAGACATGTTGAGTGCGGAACAGCGGATGCGCGGCGCACGGGTGCTTCAGGCGTTGGCGCATCCGCTCCGGCTGGGCATCATGCAGGCGCTCGCTGAGGCGCCCCTGACGTGCTCGGAACTGCAGGCTCGGATGGGGTGTCCCCAACCGACGCTGTCGCTGCAGCTCAAAACGCTGGTGGAGCAGGGGCTGGTCGCCACCTGCAAGGAGGGCACGGTTAAGCGCTGTTCGATCCGCAACCCGGATTTCCTCAAGCTGTTCGTGTGTCTGCGCCGGCACCTGAGCGAGGTGATTTGAGCGGGCGGAGCCCAAGGGTTTATCAACCGGTTGTCAACTGATTCAGAAAGGAGAGCAGAATGAAATCCGTCGGTTCGCTACGGGTCGTTCCTTTCGCGCATCCCCAGGGGTGTTGCGGTTATCTGGTGGCTGATCCGGTCAGCAAGGAGGCGCTGGCGTTGGATCCGCATCTCGACGTTGTCCATGATATGGCAGAGCGGGTGAAAACCGAAGGCTGGATGCTCCGCTGTGTGGTGGACACCCACACCCACGCGGATCATCCGTCGGGAGCCGGGGCGCTTTCGGCGCAGCTCGGCGCGGTCCGGATGGCAGGCGAAAAAGCCGGTCACGCGGGGGTTAAGACCCCGCTCAAAAACGGCGACACGATCAGGTTGGGGCAGCAGGCGATCACGGTGCGCGACGCGCCCGGCCACACGCCCGACCACATTGTTCTGATTGCGGAAGGCGCGCTGTTTTCCGGTGACTCCCTGCTCATCGGCGGCGTGGCGCGCACGGACTTTCTGGGCGGCGACGCGGGTCAGCTCTTCGACACGATTCACGCGCTTCTGGCGGAGTTGCCGGGCGAAACGGTGCTTTTCCCCGGACACGACTATAGCAACCATGACACGAGCACGCTGGAGCAGGAGAAGCGCTCCAACCCGTGGCTGCAGATCGCTGACCGGGACGAGTTCGCGGGCAAGCTCGCGGCCAATCCGCCGCCCCGGCCGGCGAACATGGATGACCTGCTGCGCCTGAACCGCGAGGGCGTCAACATCCCGGACACGATTTCGGCAAAGGACGCCGTTCGTTTCGTCGGGGCCGGCGGCGCTTACAGCGTGATCGACGTGCGGACCGGCATCGAGTACGCGGGAGAGCACATCCCCGGGGCGCGTCTGATCCCGCTTGATCAGATCGAGACGCGCCTTGACGAGGTACGGGCTGTTCCCGCCCCGAGGCTGATGCTGTGCCGCAGCGGCAGGCGCGCCGGTCTGGCGAAGAAGGCTTTGGAAAAACATCACGTTGGAGGGCTGTCCGTGGTTGAAGGCGGCATCGGCGCCTATGCGGCTGCAGGCGGAACGACCGTGAAAGGGGCGTCCGCGATTTCGCTCGAGCGGCAGGTCCGCATTGCGGCCGGCTGCCTCGTGCTGCTTGGCGTGCTCGGGGGTGCGTTCTTCCATCCCTCCTTTCTGATCCTGTCAGGCTTTGTCGGCGCGGGTCTGGTTTTCGCCGGCGTGACGGACTGGTGCGGAATGGGGCTGCTGCTGGCCAAGATGCCGTGGAACCAGGTGAGCGCGGAGGCCGATGCGTCTGAGCATGGGGGAACGTGCGCGGCGAATCTGCCGGGAACATGCGCGGCGGGCGTGCCACCTTCGGGAAGCTGCCCGGTCGGCGACGCGAAGGAACCGTGACACATGCGCGGTAGCGGAAGCCGTGAGACCAAATGAACTCATGAAACGAACCGTCCAGAACATTGAGGGGGTGGAGCCGACGGCCACCGGCGCGATCTTGGAGAGCATCTCCGACGGCGTGTTCACAGTGGACAGGGAGTGGCGCGTCACCTCGTTCAACCGGGCGGCGGAAAAAATCACCGGCGTCCCGCGCCGGGAAGCGCTCGGCAGACCGTGCGCTGAGGTCTTCAAATCCAGCCTGTGTGGGCCGGAGTGCGCGCTGCACAAGACACTGAAAACAGCCCGGCCGATTATCGGCAAGTCGGCGTATATCGTCAATGCGGACGGTGAGCGGATTCCTATTAGCATTTCGACGGCGGTACTCAAGGACGCAGACGGAAAGGTGACCGGGGGGGCGGAAGTCTTCCGCGACCTTTCGGAGATCGACGCGCTGCGCCGCGAGCTTGAGGGGCGCGTCCGCGTGGGCGAACTGGTCAGCCGCAGCCCGGTCATGCAGAAGCTCTTCGAGGTTCTGCCCGCGATCGCGGCCAGTCCCAGTACGGTGCTGATCCAAGGCGAGACGGGAACGGGCAAGGAGTTGGTCGCCCGGACGCTGCATGCCCTCAGCCCGCGCAAGGATGCGCCGTTCGTGGCGGTCAACTGCGGCGCGCTGCCGGATACGCTGCTGGAGTCCGAACTTTTCGGTTACAAGAAGGGGGCGTTCACCGGCGCGGTCAAGGACAAGTCCGGGCGCTTCGCGCTGGCCAAGGGCGGCACGCTGTTTCTTGACGAGATCGGCGATGTGAGCCAGGCTTTGCAGGTGCGGCTGTTGCGTGTGCTGCAGGAGCGGGTCTATGAGCCGCTGGGTGCCACCCGTTCCGAGAAAGCCGATGTGCGCGTGGTCGTGGCGACCAACCGCGACTTGCAGCAGCTCTGCCGCGACGGCGCGTTCCGCGAGGATCTCTACTACCGCATCAACGTGGTGCGCGTCGAGCTGCCGCCGCTGCGCAAACGCAAAGAGGACATCCCGTTGTTGGCGGAGCAGTTCATCGCACGCTTCAACCGTCTGCAGAACAAGACGGTGGGGGGGCTTGCGCCCGAGGCGCTCTCGCTGCTGATGGCGCACGACTGGCCGGGCAACGTGCGCGAGTTGGAAAACGTGATCGAACGCGCCTTCATCCTCTGCGGCGCGGAAAACATCGGTTTGCAACACCTGCCCGAGAACCTGACGCGCGCAAAGATGACACGGACGCAGGCCGCAGCCAGCGGCCACATCAGGGATGCGCACGCCATCGCCGAGGCGCAGGCCATACGTCTCGCTTTAGAGCGCAGCAACGGGAACCGCCAGGCCGCCGCCCGCGCGCTGGGTATACACAAGACCACGCTCTTCCGTAAGATCAAGGCACTGGGACTTGAAGGTATCTGATCCGTTCCGTTACCCTGCTTTGTTTTGGTTTCGGGTTACAGGTTACACGTTACAGGTTTTGCAGGGATCGTTTTCCCGCACCCGTACCCGTACGCGTTTTTGGTTTCGTGTACGGATACGTAGAATTCGTCCGGGCAAGCAGACGCTTGCCCCTTCCGGTTTTATCCTTATGTGTCAAGCGCTTCAGAATAGTAGCATAAATGCGACCTATTTTGCGGAAAAGTAGCATAAATGCACCTAACGAAAATTCACGCCTCGCCCAAGATGATGTCATAACTGATTGCTGGGCAGATGGTTATATCACGTATCTTGTCCGGTGTCGTTTGGCACGCGGATTGCATATATTCAAGGCGTGAAAACAGCATACTCCATTTACGGAACCCGTATCGCGCCGGTTTTTGACACGGCCAGGGACATCCTGATCGTCGAGTCGCGGGGGCAGGAGATCTGCGGCGAAAGCCTGCACAAACTGGAAGGGCGCACCCCGGCCGAGGATATCGCATGGCTGCAGTCGCAAGGCGTAAAGCGTCTGGTATGCGGCGCGGTCTCGCGCCCGCTGCACGAGATGATCATCGCGGCAGGCATACAGGCCGAGGCCTTTGTGGCAGGCGAGGTCAGGCAGGTCATACTGGCCGCGCTCAGCGGTTCGTTGAACAGTGCGGCCTTCGCGATGCCGGGCTGTTGCGGGCGGCGGCGCATGCGGCGCGCCTGCGCAGGCGGCGGCAGAGGCGCGGGCAGGGGTTTAGGCAGAGGCAGGGGGCAGTGCATTAGTTAATTAGTGCGTTAGTGAATGCGTGCGTTAGTTAGCATGGACCGGCGGACGGTTCGGGGAACCATCCCTACCACCAGGCGCGGCTGAGAGACGTGGCATGGACCAGGAAGTGAAACCGCAGAAGGACGCAGATGACGCAGATTTTTTTAGTCGCAAGTCGCAAGTCGCTGATTGCGAGTCAATCGGGTCAATCGGGAGGGCGAGTGTCCTCACGAACCGCCCGCGGTAGGGACGCCTCGGGGAGGCGTCCGCGGCGGTTTCTGGGAAACCGCCCTGCCGGTTGTAACACTAAACTCTAGGTGCGGTGCAACGAAGTAAAACCGCACCTAGAACAAAAAACAAAAAAGGAGGTAGACTATGCCGGGTGGAAACAGAATGGGACCCTTGGGAATGGGACCGATGACCGGACGCGGAGCCGGATATTGCGCAGGAGGCGGAGCGGCAGGAAACATTACGGCGGGCGGACGCTTCTGCGGCTTTGGCCGCGGACGCGGAGGCCGGGGTGGCGGCGGAGGCCGCGGATGCAGGAACATGTTTTTCGCCACAGGCCGACCGGGATGGGTGCGTTTCGAAGGCGCACCTGCGGGAAAGGAGGAATCATGAAAATCGCTTTTACAACATCCGGGACGGGGCTCGACGCCCCGATGGATGCCCGTTTCGGGCGTGCCGCCAAGTTTTTGGTCTATGACACGGAGACGGCCACGTTTCAAGTGATCGACAACAGCCAGAACCTGAATGCGGCGCAGGGTGCGGGCATTCAGGCGGCGCAGACGGTGGCCTCAGGCGGCGCCCAGGCGGTGGTGACCGGACACTGCGGCCCTAAGGCTTTCCAGGTGCTGAATACCGCAGGCATCAAGGTCTACACATCAGACGCGGAGACTGTGGCAGAGGCGCTGAAGCTGTATCAGGAGGGTTCACTGGCAGAGCTTAAGTCGGCTGACGTGGGAGGGCACTGGGCGTAGTCCGCATGAACACTTCGCTTGACTGCTTTCTGTTTAAAGTCAAGTGTCCTGTCATATCCGATCATGTGGGTCTGGCGCTCGGCGCCCAGACGCTGATATGGCTGCAGGACTCAACAAAGGTAAAGAAGGATCCATGATTATAGCGGTGGCATCCGGAAAAGGCGGCACAGGCAAGACGACGGTAGCGGTGAATCTCGCACGCGTGCGGGGCGCGGGCGTACCGTTGCTGGACTGCGACGTGGAGGAACCCAACGCGCATCTTTTCCTCAGAGGCGAGTTGACCGGTGCGGAGACGGTTTCACTACCCGTTCCGGAAGTGGAGGAGGCGCTGTGCGACGGGTGCGGCGAGTGCAGCCGGTTCTGCGAATATAAAGCGCTGGCGGTGCTTGCGAAGCGGGTGCTGGTGTTTCCGGAACTGTGCCACGGGTGCGGCGGTTGCATGAGGGTGTGCCCGAGAGGGGCGATCCGTGAGGTGCCGAAGCGAATCGGCGTCGTGGAGACGTTGCGTGCGGGCGAGGTCACTCTGGTTCAGGGCCGGCTCGATGTGGGCGTGGCCATGGCACCGCCCTTGATCCGTGCGGTGAAAGCCAAGATACCGGAAGAAGGCGATGCGATTTTGGACGCGCCGCCCGGCACCTCGTGCCCGATGG
This sequence comes from Lentisphaerota bacterium, assembly GCA_022839525.1. Next base: position 3,813 of record JALHET010000013.1, on the reverse strand, counting down.
TCGCCACACTGCGTGAGGCCGATTTTGTGGTGCTGGTCACCGAGCCAACACCTTTCGGTTTGCACGACCTGCGGCTGGCCGTGGCGGTTGTGCGGGAACTGGACATACCCTGCGGTGTCGTTATCAACCGCGCTGGCAGCGGGGATGACAGCGTCACCGCCTACTGCCGGGACGGGAAGATTCCGCTACTGGCCGAAATCCCGGATGACCGCCGCGTTGCGGAAGCCTATTCGCGCGGCGAGCTGATGGTGGACGCGCTGCCGGAATACCGCGCGGTGTTCGAAGCGTTGTACAGTGAAGTGAAGAGGGAAGAAAAAATTGAAAAAGGGAAAGGCGATCACTGAACTGGTTGTCATCAGCGGCAAGGGCGGCACGGGCAAGACCAGCATTACCGCCTCTTTCGCCGCGTTGGCCGCTGGCCGCGCGGTGTTGGCCGACTGTGATGTGGATGCGGCTGACCTGCATCTGGTGTTGACGCCGGAGATACTCGAACGACATGATTTCGTGAACGGGCGTGAGGCTGTGATACGCGCCGATGATTGCAATGGCTGCGGCGTGTGCGCTGACCTTTGCCGTTTCGATGCGCTGCGCCAAGTGCAGCACCCTTCCGGCAAGGCGATCTATACGATTGATCCGATCGGCTGTGAGGGGTGCGGCGTGTGTGTCAGGTTCTGCCCGTCCAAAGCGATAGATTTTCCTGATCGGCTCTGCGGCGAGTGGATGCTGTCAGAGACGCGTTGCGGCCCAATGGTGCACGCATGCTTGGCGGTCGCGGCGGAGAATTCCGGTAAATTGGTGGCAACGGTGCGGCGCGAGGCGCGCCGTATCGCCGAGGCCAAGGAACTGTCGTTGATCATCACGGACGGCCCGCCCGGCATCGGTTGCCCGGTGATCGCGTCGCTCACCGGCGCCTCCAAAGTGCTGGCGGTGACCGAGCCGACCGTCTCCGGCGAGCATGATCTGGAGCGCGTCCTGCAACTGGCCAAGCATTTCAAGGTGGCAACGTTTGTCTGCGTGAACAAATGGGATCTCAACCCCGGGATGACCGAACGGATCGAACGGGCGGCGGAACGTGCGGGTGCGACGGTCGTCGGGCGCATCCGGTATGACCATGCGGTGACGTCGGCGCAGATTCAGGCGAAGGCGGTTGTGGAGACCGACGCGCTTTCGGCGGCGGATGGCAGAGGGAAAGCTGTGCATGCACTTCGGACACTGCGAAACGTTCGCGCTGGTCGACGTGGATCTGTCGCAGCGGAAGATTCTCAGCCGCAAAGACCTTGTGCCGCCGCCGCACGAGCCGGGCGTGTTGCCGCGCTGGCTGGCCGAGCAGGGCGCGGAACATGTCTTGGCGGGAGGCATGGGGCAGCGTGCGCAGGGGCTTTTTGCGGAGCAGAACATCAAGGTGACGGTGGGGTTGCCTGCGGAGACACCGGAGGCGCTGATCGGGCACTACTTGGCGGGTACGCTGCGGGCGGGTGCGAATGTCTGCGACCACTGAGGTCACAGGCAGGGGTGTAGTCGGTTAGTGACAAGGGGGCGCGAAGGGGGCATGGCCCGGTTGTTTCACGCGAAGACACGAAGGCGCGAAGATTGAAGGGTGAGTGTCCTCACGAGCCGCCTTCCGATGCGCGGAAGGATGGTTTCATTGTGGAGCCATCGGTATCGCTATCGGGATCGGGATCGGAATCGTCGCCACCTTTATGCTCGTCATTGCGAGCCACTGTGTTGTCGCAACAATCGACTCCAATACCGATAACGATCCCGATACCGATTTGGTTGAAACCCAGAAAACCAAAGAGCGTTGAAAGTTCAACTTTTTAGAAAAAACACGCGTTCGACTCGTATATCCCTGTTGGCAACGGTTGCCCGATTACCATTGCATTCTCTGTCCTTGTTGTGATACACAAACCGTATGAACTATTCAAGACGTTCTTTTCTGGGTGGGGTTGCCGTGCTGCCTCTGGCGTCGGTGGTATCTGGAGCCGAGACCGGGAGTGGCGCCGCAGACGGCGAGTGTGTCGTGGAGCCGGCCCGTAAACTTCCGGTCGCCGCTGCATGCGACGTGATCGTCGTCGGCGGGGGACCGGCTGGAATCGCTGCGGCTGTTTCCGCAGCGCGGACCGGGGCGAAAGTTCGGCTGCTGGAACTTCAGGGGTCTTTGGGTGGAATCTGGACCAGCGGCTTGATGGGGTGTGTGTTCGATTTCGACAAGTCCTCAATCGACCGGGAGATCATTCGCCGGCTCGATGCCTGCGGCGCACGTTCACCGCGCCATCCCGTGTCGGCCTTCAAGGATGCGAAAAACGCATCCTGGCGGTCGAATTTTGTGTATGAGCCCGAGCGTATGCGGATTGTCTGCGAGGACATGTGTGCCGAGGCCGGTGTTCGTTTCACCTTGCAGTGTCCGGTGGTGGCGGCGATGCGGGGGAAGGACGGGCGGAAACTGTCGGCGGTCGTCACGGAATCCAAATCGGGGCGGCAGGCGTGGAAGGCGAAATGCTTTATCGATTGTTCGGGCGACGGGGATCTGGCCGCGCTCTCCGGTTGCGGCTATGACGTCGGCTACGGCCCGGACTGTGTGGATCAACCGGCCAGTCTGGTGGCGCTGGTGTGGGTGCCGGATGACCCGGCGCTGGCGCGGTTCGCCGTGAATGATCCGTCGACATACGGTCCGAACGGCCGGCAGACGGTGAATCCGAAGAAGGAGCTTCTGGCTGAACTGAGACGCGCCGGAATCAGTCCGTCTTATTCGGATCCGACGCTTTTCCGGCTGCGAGGCGGACTGTGCGCGCTCATGGCGAACCATGAATACGGACTTCGAATGGATGATGCACAGGCGATTACGGATGCGACCGTCCGGGCGCGTGCCGAGGTGTCACGCCTCGTCGATGCGCTGGATGCCTTGGGCGGTCCTTGGAAGGGGACACGAGTGATCCTGACGGCGGAGCAGATCGGCCATCGGGGTGCCCGGCGCATCCACGGGCGGGCAACCGTTACGGTTGAAGATGTCGCGGCCGGGCGCGTCTGGCCCGACGGCGTCACCACCTCGAACGCGGGGATTGACATCCATGCGCTGACCTATGCTTCCAACGAGAAGCAGCCGGCCGGCCAGACCTTCGGGGCTTCGTTCCGTCCGTTCCAGATTCCCTTGGACGCGCTGCGGGCGAAGGACGCCGACAACCTGTTCATGGCGGGGCGCTGCATTTCCGGCGATTTCATCGCGCAGGCCTCCTATCGGATGACCGGCAGCGCCGTCGCCATGGGCGAGGCCGCTGGACGGGCCGCGGCACAACTGGCCCGGTTCTGAAGCGGTGCAACCGGTTTTCGCGGGTTTGACGATCAGTTTTTGATCCACAGATGACACAGGTGACGCGGATTTTTTTGGAGGGCAGGGCTCGGTTGTTTCTCACACGAAGGCACGAAGGTTTTTTGGGGGTAGCGCACTCCCAGACAAACTAATGCACTAATGCACTAATTAACTTGGGTTGCGGGCTCTGCCCGCATTAATGTTTGAAAGGAAAGAAAATGCAAAACGAAAAAGAGCAGAAGGCGGGATGTTCTCCCGATCAGTGTGAAAGTTGTGCCGAGGAATCCTGCGCCTCAAGATCGCATGCGGCACCGCGACATGCGGCACCCGTTCAGGACGACACCAGGCTGAAGGCGCGTTTGAACCGCATCCGGCGCACGATCATTGTGATGTCCGGCAAGGGGGGTGTGGGCAAGAGCACGGTGGCGGTGAATCTGGCGATGTCGGCGATGCTCGCCGGGCAGCGCGTGGGATTGCTGGACGTAGACCTGCACGGCCCCAGCGTG
>JALHET010000226.1 GCA_022839525.1 Lentisphaerota bacterium | reverse complement strand
TGCCCTCCTCCGGCACGGCGTCGGGCATGAGCGCGACGATGGCCTCCTCTGCCGCGACGCGCGCCTTGCGTGCCGCGTCCTCGGCCGATTTTGCGGCCAAGTAGCGTTTGATCTTTTCTTTCATTTTTTACCTTCCCTTTCTGGTTGTCGGTCCCGAAACCATATCGGGCCGAATGGTCTGTTGTTTTCGCTTAAACTGTTTTCGTCCGCGCCCACACAAGAATGCCCAGCGCGTCCGCGGTCCCGAGCGTCACCTTGAGATGCGGGAACTGGCGGGCGACCTTCTCTTTGATCGCGTTTTTGCGGTCCCGCTTTTCGGCGGGAAGCGAGCCCAGCGCCGCCATCCACTTGGACGGCGTGACGGTCGTGGTCGGGATGCCGAGGGTGTAGAGCGCCGCCTCGATATGCCCGACGTGGCGGGCGAACTTGGCCGTCGCAACGGCGCTGTTGCCGGGGCGATGGAAGCCGACGTTTTCAATGACGGCCTTGAGGCCGGGATTGGTGGCGGCAATGTGGCGGATGGCGTCGATCTGGCCGGTCATGCCTTCGGGCATGGGGACGGCTTCAACGCAGCCATCCAGGCCAAAAATCGCCATGCCGCCGCTCGCGCCGGGGTCGATGCAGAGGATTGGTTTCATGTTGGGACTCCTTCAGCGGCGTTGCGGTATTCGACGGCTAAATCGATTGCGAAGTCATAGCCTGGGACGGCGCAAAGCATGTCGTGAGCGTCCCGGTGGCTGGTGGTGGGTAGATTTGCCTTGCGGACAATCTCCTGCCGGCGGTCGGTCAGGGATTGGATAAACCGCTGCCAATGCTGGGCTTCGGGATTCATGCGCCCACCCGCTTTACAATGCCGATGAGAACGGCGGCGATGAACAGTCCGATTCCGAGGCCGAGACCTGTTGCAAGCCACCGGAAGAAAACGAGCCCGACGAGGTAGGCGTCGAGGGCGATGACACGGCGGGTGATGGTGTTCATTTCAGACCCGAATTGCAAAACGCCATCATGGCGAACATGCAGATGCCTACGATTGCGATTGTGACTTCTAGCATTGTTTCCTCCTTGTTTTTGGTGCGTAATACAAACGGATGATACGCCGCACGGTGTCACTTGGATAGATGCGCCGCTTGCGCGAATCGGACACGATGCGCCGGATTTCCTCGGGCGAGAAGCGCACGGTCAGCCGGTTGTCGGCTGGGTTAGCGGGGCGTCTGGTTGCGGTGTCTGGTTTCATCGTTTGCGAGTGTCGGACACTTCCGCCGAATTGTCAACCCCTAAAAATGCGCCGCGCGAAAGATTTTGCAAAAAAGCCCGTAAACATTGGGCGAAAGTAGAGCAAAAAAAGAGCCCCCGCCGTCCTGGAGGATAGGCGACGGGGGCGGGGATGCCGGGACAACGCTACCGGCTGAAATTAATTGCGCCCGACTGCCCCCCCGACCGCCAACGCCACCGCCGCTTCCCGCACCTTGTCTTGCGCACGATACTTCTGCCACGGCCCGCCGGAAAAACGCCGTACAGCTTGATATACAGCAAAAGCGGTGGCGCGTGAGATTGGCTTTCCATCCGGCGTTGAGTCCGCCGAAAGACAGTCGTGCATGAGCACGTCCGCTTGCTCGCGGGTGAGCGTGAGAGGCGACCAGTCCGCGCCAGACTTGCGCACGCGCACCGTGCCGGATTGGTAAGCGGAATCGTGAATCAAGTAAGAGCGTTCGGCGTCGTCCTCTTTTAACTGCAAGCCAAGAGCTTTCACCCGCTGGACGATTTTCGGAATACTGCCCTTGTCCGTCTTGAACGCACCAAGCGCGGGCGAAAACTCAAGACCGGTTTTTTCGTCGCGGTAACGTAGCGGGTCACGCGCATCAATCTCACACCAGAAAAGGCCGTTGCCGACGGGCGTGATTTTATACTTGCCCAAAAGTTCGCCTCGGTCAGGTTCGTCAGAGGCCGCAAACTTTTTCACTTCCCGCGCAAGGTATTTGGCAACTATCTTTGCAATTTTACTTGTCATGGCTTTCCTCCTCCTCGTCCTCACGAATTACGTCTGCTGTCATCCCGCACTTTCCGCGCAAGGCGGACGCGTACTTTACAATTAGCACTTTCAGCTTGGTGATGGCTTTCGTTTGCTCTTGCAACGCCGCGATAAATTGCTTGTCTTTTTCTTCGCGCAATTTGTCATCGCGCGCGGTTCGCTGTTCCGACTTTTTCCAAAGTGCCCACACCGCAACGGCAAGGATTCCGGCTGGCCCGTAATTTTCGAGAAGCGCGGCAAAGGTCACGGGGTCGGCGGGAACGTCCGTTGGCAACGCGGACGCCACGGCCCCGATGGACAAAGACCAAAGAGAGATTTTGGTTATGAGGTAGTTCCTCACTTGCTTTCCTCCTGCGCCGCGACAGCCTCTTGCGCCTGCTGGTAAAAGTCGTCTTTGATTTTGTCCGTGGTGAAGCACCCCGCACAGTTGCAAGCAATGATTGAGAGGATTGCGCAAAAACTCACTACCATGCAGGTGCGAGATATTTCCGTATAAACTTTTTGCCGGTTGCGCTCTTGAAGATTCACGGCCAGACCCCTTTCACGACGTTGCTTCGCCGCTTGCCTTTAACATCGGTGATTACCGCCGCCCATGGCGTGCCCTTGGCCGGGTAGCCGTCCCAATTTGAATATCCGTGGTTGACGTGGTGGAGTGGGCGAGGTGCAGCCGTGCTGCGGCCCCAGTCGAACTTTCCTCCGCGCTCATAGATGCCGTCCCGGTTGTCATCGAAGAAAATCGCCCAGATATGCGTGACGTTGTCGGCCTGGATGGGCCACACGGTCAGGCCGACGCCCGTGTAGGTGAGCGTTGTCCCCCTCACATTGACGTTGCTAATCGTCACGCGGTAGTCCCGCTGCGCCCCCGCGAAGTTCTCCCCGCCCCGGTTCCACCGGAGGTTTGCGAAAGGCACGGCGTCGTCGTTCTGCGGCTGGTCGGGCTGGTCCGGCTGGTCCGGCTGGTCAGGCTGGTCAGGCTTTTCAATTTCCGGCTTCACGTATTTGTCCCACAGCCCATGAATCGTGGCGCATCCCGAAAGGGCGAGGATGGTTCCGAGTGCGAAGATTTGAGCGTATTTCATTATTCCACCTCCACCCAGCCGTAAACGCCGGGTTCCCATGAGTTATTGTCCACTGTGCTCTCCCACGTCTTCCCGACGTGCGTTACAAGGTCTCCGAGCGAGTAGGTGTCTTGTGCCCCTGTCGGCTGCACCCACTCGGCAATCAGGCCGGGCGGGATGATCTTGGCAAAGAGCGCCGGCACGTCCGGCGGTGCCCAGTCTGACTGGCTCGTATGCGCCTGCACAACCTTGTACAAAGAGCCCTCATGCCTCACAATCTCATCGACCGCGTAAGAAACCCCGGCGGCCCACGCTGGCCACAGATCGACGATCAGCCCGAGGTCTTCCTCCGCCAAGTCACCGGCCAGCACCGTCTGCTTGATCGCAAGCCTCGCTGCGGCGGCGGTCGCTTTCGACTCGGCTATGCTTCCGAGCTGCGAAAGAATCTGGTCTTTCTGCTCGGCCCAAGGCTTCTGCGGCGACGCGGAATTGGTGCTCGCCACGACCGCCAGGCTGCCCTCGATCACCACGAGCCGCGCGGTGCCGACCGGCTCTCCGTCGCTATTGAGCATGGGAACGAAGACTTCGGGCGCTGGGCCCCGAAGCGCCTCGGCTTCGGCATCAACATCGTAATACTTTACGCCTTCGTACAGACAGTAGGTTCCGGTTTCATCCGTGATCGACTCGGCTCCGTTCAGCCGCGCAACGCGGCTCTCGTAGGCAAACGGATCGGGGTCCCGCACCCATACGTTGCGTCCATCTCGGACCAGCAGGAAATCTACGGCAAACGACTCGATAGCCAAAAGCGAAACAATCAAAATTCCGGTCGCTGTTTTCATGGTTGATCCTTCAGGTACTTGATTACGACGTCGCAGGTCCGCGCCACCTTCTTCGTCACGATGGTCAGCGCCGAGTTGGTGCCGGGAACATACAAATTGTAATCATTGGTGTTGGCTTGTTTCTCCACCAGAACCCGGCGTTCATACACGCGAGGCGGAAGGTTGGTGGTTCGATTCAGAAACGTCACGGCAGTTCTCGGGGAATACCCGGCCAGAAATCCTCCGGCGGACTTGTAGGTGCCGTCGTTCAGCCCGTCTATGTCGGCGCGGCCCATGCGGTTGGATACCGACATCTGGACCGCGTAGGACAAGGTTCCAAGCTCGTTGTTCGTCAACCCCGCTTGCGCCACGAAAGTCCCGTTGGAATTCCATTTCCATGCGCCGGAGTCGTTGGACGCGACCACGCGCCACGAGCTAGAATTCGTGCTCCAGATGCTCCAGCAATTCGTTTGCCATGAGATGGAATAAAACGTTCCGGCGAAGTCGGAGTTGTCCCGAAAGTAGAGATCGTTGAAATACCGCCAATTCGTCGTCGTGGCCATCGGAATCGTGGCTACGGTATGGCCTACGCCCAGGACAGGCGCGTATGCCGACCATTCGGAGCGCCAGATCGAGCCGTTATAAACCGTCGCGTAGATCGTCGTGCCGTCGGGGGCGACCGAGATTCCTAGCCAGGCTTTATTCCCGGTCGCGAGATCGACCCACGTCGCCCCGGCGTCGACCGACTTCCAGATCGAGCCGCCATAAACCACCGCGTAGATCGTCGTGCCGTCGGGGGCGACCGAGATTCCGTGCCAGCCTTTATTCCCGGACGGGAGAGCGACAAAAGGCCCATTCGTAGTTCCAGCCGCTCCTTGGTGCAGCGCAACGGACGTATGGGATATGCCTCGAACGCTATCGACGGCATAACTCGTGTTGCTATTCAGCGCCGGAAAAAACGTGACGTTGGTCCCTC
>JALHET010000225.1 GCA_022839525.1 Lentisphaerota bacterium | reverse complement strand
ACTGTGGCCATTGATCCTCTGGAGTTGACACACCGGCGTCCAGACTGGAGTGCGGCGCAGCCGTTGACGCGGATGCAGCGCTTTGGCATGCTCGCGCTTCTGGGGGTCATGGCCGGATGTGCCGTCTGTAGCCCGTTGCGGACCGCGCAGGTGCTGATCGCGGCCTGCACGGTGTTTTACGTGATCGTGATGCTCTACAAGTTCATCGTGATCCGCGCTTCGCTCTCGCCTTCCGCGATCCTGCGTTTTTCTCCGGACGAGCTTGCGGCGCAAGAGCCGCGCGAGTGGCCGCTTTTCTCGATTCTGGTGCCGATGTACAAGGAGCCTGAGACGGTGAAGCAGATGGTGGCTTCGCTGGCGGCGATGGATTATCCGGCGGACAAAAAGGATGTGCAGATTCTGCTGGAGGCGGACGATGAGGTGACACTGGCGGCGGCGCGGGAAGTGGCGATGCCGCCCGGTTTCCGCGTGACGGAGATCCCCGTGTCGTTTCCCCGGACGAAACCCAAGGCATGCAATATCGGGTTGCACTTGGCGGGGGGCACGTATCTGGTGATTTACGATGCCGAGGATATTCCCGAGAAAGACCAACTCAAAAAAGCGGTGATGGCGTTCGAAGCGTCGCCAGCGAACGTGGTGTGTGTCCAATCGCGGCTGAACTACTACAACCCGCGGCAGAACCTGCTGACGCGCTGGTTTACGGCGGAGTATTCGGCGTGGTTCGACTTGCAGTTGCCGGGGCTGGCGGCATTGGGTGCGGTGATTCCGCTGGGCGGCACGTCGAATCACTTTAAGGTCAAGGTGTTGCGGGAACTGATGGGGTGGGATGCCTACAATGTGACGGAGGACTGCGACCTCGGAGTGCGGCTCGTCAGGGCAGGCTATGCCACGCGGATGCTGGAGACGACGACGTGGGAGGAGGCGTGCAGTCAGCTCACGTTCTGGATCAAACAGCGGACGCGCTGGCAGAAGGGGTATATCCAGACTTGGTTTGTCCACATGCGACAGCCGTTCGCGCTGGCCAAAGAGCTGGGTGCCGTCAATTTTTTCCATTACCAGTTGTTGGTTGGCGGGGGAACCTTTTCCGTGCTGATCAACCCGTTGTTCTGGGCCATGGCGCTGGTCTGGTTTGTGTTCCGTCCGGAAGGCGTTTCGCAACTTTTTCCGGGTCCGGTGTTCGCGGCTGGGGCGGTCTGCCTTTTTCTCGGGAATTTCGTGTTCGTCTACATCAACCTGCTCGGCTGTTGCAAGCGTAAGAACGACAGCCTGATGTGGCCCGCTTTGCTGACCCCGCTGTACTGGGTGATGATGAGTTACAGCGGGTGGCGGGCGTTCATTCAGTTTTTCCGCGATCCCTTCGTGTGGGAGAAGACGCGGCACGGATTGGGAAAGCCGGGAGAAAAGCCCGGAATCTGATGCGGGAGACTTGCCGCCGGGAATGTGACACAAACGGAATCTTAACATGGATCAGGATCGGAAAACGTATAGGCTGGTTCGGGTGCTGACTGGCGGAGTGACTCCGGTGGCGCTGGCAACGGCGATACTGGTTTTCGTGCGGCTGCACGACGGGTCATGGGAACCCGGCGCGCAGGTGGCGGGAATCTGCCGCGAGCTGATCGCGGGAACTACGGTGGGGCGGCAGGCGTTGTTCGGCTCGTGCTGGGTGGCGCCTTTGCCGGTGCTGTTTTACTTGCCGTTCGCGTGGCTGTTGCCGGAGCCGGTGGCGGGGTGGACGGCTTTTTTTGTGGCATGGTTGTTTGTGTTTTGGACGGTACGTGAGGCCGTGAAGTCCACGGGGCAGTCGGCCTGGCGTATCGTTCTTGCGCAGGGGGCGATCGCGGGCATGATGACGCTTTCGCCGCATCCGCAGACGTTGCAGGTCACGGCGGCGCTGATGACGGGGCTGATGCTGTTGACGGCGGCGGCGTTGGCAGATTGGGCGGCCTACCGCCGGGTGCGTGATGTGGTGGCGGCCGGCGCATCCGGCGCATTTCTGGTTTTGTGCGGTCTTCCCGCTTTTGCGTTGGCGGGGCTAGCCGTGGGAATGTTGCCTTTTGCGGCCTGCGGGAATAGGGATACGCGCGCGCGGTTTCAGGCATGGCTGTTGCTGGGCGGCTTGCCGTTGGTCTATGCCGTCGGGGTGTGGTTGCTGATGAACCGGCTGATTCTGGGCGATGCCCTTTTCTTTGTGCGGTCGTTGGAATATCTCGTGCCGCGTCTGCCCGTTTTCATTGGCGCGTTGCTTCTGCCCGGGGCGGTGCTGTTGCCGGCGTTGGCGGTAACATGGCTGTGCGACGCGCGCGAGCCGGAGAGACCGGGGGCGGGGCCGGTCGCTGCGTCGGCCTTTTTGATCGCATTCGCCTTGGCGCTGATCGTTTGCGGAAAGGTGCTAGCGCTTTTCGGCGTGGACTGGCCGTTGCTTGCGATGAATGTGTGCGCGTTGGCGGTGTTGATGATTGCGCTTGCGCGGCTGCGCCAGTCCGTCTGCCGGCTGGGTTTATCGCTTGCGCTTTTCGTATGGTTGAGCACGTATTGGCTTGGCGGGACGGCACGGAGTGATGGGATTCCGCCTGATCGCGGGGATATTTGCCGTCAGGTTGAAGCGCACGTCAATGCGCGCACTCCCTATGGCCGTGTTTTTGTGCTTGGTTATGCCGGCCTCGATCTGTTGCGCGGCTATTCCGGCGATCTGCTGTTGCCGAATATGGATCTGCATCTCGGTTCGTTGAGACGCGCGTATCTGGGACAGAACCTCTATGTGCTGGTGCCGCGTCCGGTGGGGGCGGTGCGTGCCGAAAGCGTGTTTTGGAAGTATCCCGACATGTATGAGTTGGGTGGCGACCGGTTGCTCTATGCGGCGTCGTTTGGGGCGTGGCGCCTCTTCGAGGTGATTTCCGCGCCGACGCAGGAACAGTTGGACGAATGGAAAAAAGCGCGGTAGGGGTGCAGAGTCATATCCTTTGCTCGTGCGTGTATTCGTGTGGGGTGCATGACGGTGGAAACCGACAAGAGAGTGCTGGCGGGGCATGTTGTGCCTTTTGCGGTATGGGTAGGCGTGATCCTGCTGCTTCAAGGGCTTGAGTATGCGGGCCTGTGTCCGCGCTGGCTTTATCCGTGGAGCTATGCGGCCAAATCGGTTGTGTGCGCCGCACTCTTTGTGGCGTTGAAACCCTGGCGGGTTTATCCGGCGTTGCAAGGAAAGCATGTGCTTTGCGCCTTAGGATTGGGCGCTGCGGTGGCAGCGGTGTGGATTCTGCCCGAGACGCCGTGGGTGGGGCGCATCGCGCCGGGGGTTCAGGAGTTCTATCACCGTTGGATGATCCTCATGCCCGGTGCAATGCCGGACTATTTCGATCCGCTTTTTTTCCCGGCCTTGCCGCCCGGCCACAGGTCTCTCGCCTATTCGCCGGAACAGGCCGGATGGTGTTTGACGGTGGTCAGGCTGGCAGGGTCAGCGTGCGTGATCGCCGTGATCGAGGAGTTTTTCTTTAGGGGGTTTCTTTACAGGTGGTTCCAAAAGGGAGAATTCTTGTCGGTGCCGCTCACTCTGTTTGACGCGCAGGCTTTCTGGACTGTGGCGGCGGTGTTTGGGTTGGAGCACGACCGCTGGTTTGCGGGCATGCTGGCGGGAACCGTATACGGCTGCTTGGCGGTGCGTACGGGTGACCTTTGGGCGGCAGCGCTGGCGCATGGTGTGACCAACTTCCTGTTGGGTGTGTATGTGATCGTATCGCGGCAATATGGGTTCTGGTAGAAAGGGGCGGGAATGAAACCCGTCCGCACATGGGGTGGTAGTATGGCAGAAGCAAAACTGAACCGGGAATATGCGCTGAGGATTATGGGTGTCGGCACATTGATGGTCGGCATCTGCCTATGGTCGCTGTATGATGGCTATGTGGCGTGGCCGCGGCAGAACGACGTGTTGGGGCAGGCGCGTCCGGCGTTGTTGGCAACGAACCTGACGGCTGAGGCATGGCTGACGCATGACGGGGATGGGCGGACTCAGATTGAGACGGTGTTTGCCGCGAAGGGATTGAAGACGCCTTCCAAACTCATCAAGAAACTGGATGAA
>JALHET010000012.1:21397-26946 GCA_022839525.1 Lentisphaerota bacterium | reverse complement strand
ACGTCTCCCATTTGCCTCCATGTGCGGTGGGATTGGGATCACCGTGCGCCTCCCGTTTCACGAGATCCTTGACATATGTCAAGCTGCCGCACGTGATGATAGCCATTTTTCCCAGGTGTCCGTCCAGCTCTCCTGCAATCTTCTGCAGTAGAGTGGCGGCCGGGCCATGCCCCCCGAAGGCAACGCACACCCGAAACCCGAGCGCAGCCATGCTCTCGAAGAGCTCCATGTAGATACCCCTGCACAGCTCAACGCTCACGAACAGACTCGGCGGAAAAAGTTGATGCTTCCCAGACTTTATCTCTTCGCGCGAAAGCGGAGGCGCCCCGGCAGGGGCGAATGGCACCAGAGGGAAGACAATACCGCCTGTTTCCTTCGCCGCCCGTAGACAAATCTCATAGGCCTTTTCGGGATCCACCCCGAGCGCGTTCTGAAGTCCATGATCCTCCATTGGCCCACAGGCCCAATAAACAACCGGTACGCGTTCCTGCTCGCGGAAAAACTCCTCGGGACGAAGGTCTTCCCATTTGTGTGTGTTCCGTGTTTTACCGTCCGCCGAAGGATGATCCCCGCCGCTTTTTTTCTCGGCTGCGCGTGCAGCCAATGCGCCAAAGCCCAAAGTTGTGCCTGCCGTGACACCAAGAGAGCGCTCAATAAACGTTCGCCGCGCAATATGATTCATGATCAGACCTCCTATAATACAGGTTTACTACACAAGTCAGGAAACAAGGGGGGGTTACGGCCCGATGCCCCAGAGGTGTGTTTTCCCCCGCACGTAAATGCGGCCGCCTGCAAACGCAGGCGTGGCACAGACGGCCTCACCCATAGGGTTGACCGCAACCTCTTTGCCTTCCCGGCCCGCCGCAAAGACGCGGAAAACGCCTTTGACGCGATCCACCACATACACATGACCGCCTGCGGCAACCGGTGAAGCGTAGAAGCCGTCCTCAAACTCCTTGTGCCAGGCCTGTTTACCGTCGGCCAGATCGTGACAGAAGACCTCGCCCGCGTCATTCGCCAGATAGACGAGACCGTCCTGAATGACCGGACTGGCCACATCCGGCAGGTTGCCGTCTTCCCATTCCCACAGTTTTTGCGGCTCACCTTGCTGCGGCAGTTTGAAGGCGACCATCTTCGAGTAACAATTAGCGGCCAGCCACACATCGCCTTCCCACGCCAAGGAGGGCGCGACCTCGCCGGTCACCGCCTCGACCTGCCAAAGTTTCTTGCCCGTCGCCAGTTCCAGACCCCACGTCTGCCCGCTCGCATGCGCCAACAGGACGAACCGGTCGCACAGCGGCATCACGGCGGGGGTGCTCCACGACATCCCCACATTGCGAGGCGTCTCCCATAGAGTCTTGCCTGTGGTCTTGTCAAGCGCCAGAATGCGGGCCTGTTCTTCCTGATCCCATTGCACGATCAGCATCTCTCCGCAATAAACGAGGGAAGAGGCGTGGCCGTAAGTGTTTTTCGGGCGTCCCAGATACACCTGCCATATGATCTTGCCCGCATGATCCAGCGCCACGACATCGCCTGTCGCGAAGACCGCGTACACCTGTGACTCGTCGCACGCGGGGGTCGACGCAGCGAAGCCCGCATCTTCCCCGACTTTGGGCAGAGGCGTGCCTGCCATCGCGCCGTCCGGAACATCCGTGCGCCACAGCAAGGCGCCGGTTCCGGTGTCGTGTGCCATCACGGTTCGCGCCATGGCGTCTCCCGACGTGAGGAACAGACGGCTGCCCCACACCACCGGTGTGCTTGCGCCGTGCCGCGCGGGCTCGACTTTCCATGCGATGTTCTGCCCGGTCACACCGTTCCATGCGATGGGCGCATTGGTAAAGAAGGCGCGCCCCGCCATCACCGGCCCGAGCAGGAAGGGCCACTGGTCCGCCATCGCCGCCGGAGGTGTGCCTTTCCGGCAGGGGCAGACATGCTCTTCGCCGGGCTTCAGATCCGGATTCTTGAGGCGGGCACGCAAGGCGCGGTCTTCCGGTTGCGTAGACCGCCGGCCATAAGTGACCTGCAGCACCGTTGCCCCCAACAGCAAAACAATGCCCGTCACAAGCACCGCGTTCACCGCCACACGGTCGGAACGCGCCGGATCCTCCCCGCCCAGCGTGCGGGGGTCTGGAATGTTGAGGCTTAACCGCCAGGCCACGCCGAAGCAGCCGGCGGTGAGCAAGAGCCCCAACACCAGCAAAACCATACCGCTCTGCCGAAAGGTGAGACTGTTGAAATAGGCCCGCCGCGCCAAAAGGTCCAGTTCCCTCGCGAAGGCCACCGCTTGCGCGTTCTGCGGCGCGGTGCGCCCCTGCGCCAGCGATTGCCCGAGCACTTCCGCGCGGACGGTCGCCGCCGGGCCGGACCGGCACGCATCAGCCGCCAGCAGCGCCGCCACCGTGAGGCTGAAGACCAGTGCCACAAACCCCACTCCCCGCGCACACTGCCGCACGGTCCGGTACCGGTGAGCCATTCCTTTACAGACCATCTGTCGCCTTAACCCCTTCACGGCATTCTAAAACGGCGGCCGCCGCTGTGACCGCCCAAACCCCACGGCATCGACGTGCTCTGGATCACTTCCTGGATATACTCGACAAACATGGCGGCATCATTCCCCTCGTACCCGGCCGAAAACGCAGCCTGCTCCAGCAGGCAGATGCGTTCCTGTTCGTACAGCGTGCCCAATTCCGTCATGGCCTGCCGCATGGCCTGATGGAATTCGGTGTCGGCGGCCGAGCCGGGCTCGGCGTTGGCCTGTGCCCGCTGCGCCCGTAACTCCTCGACTTTCGCAAGGGTTTCAAGCAGTTTTTCGTGGTTGGCCTTCTGGGGCTCACTCATGTTTCGGGTGTTCACCGAGGCCAGGAAGTTTGCCCGGTCCTCTCTGTCCCGCTCCATACGCTGCCGCATCTCCTCGCGCTGTTTTTCCATCTCGGCGTAGCGTTCGGGGTTCTCTTTTTTAAACTGTTCCATGCGGCGCCGGAAATCTCCCCGTCCCGGCATCTGCGGAGAGGCGGCCTCGGCCTGACGCTTCCGGTTGAGCTGTTCAAGTTCGGACTCACGGTCAGCCAACCCCTTCTCAAGTTCAGCCACACGTTTGCGCAGTTCCTCGACGGTACGCATAGCCGCTTCGTCCTTGACGACGATTGTTCTTGGAGGGGGTTCCCGCCTGGGAGTGTGCTCAGGCTTGGGTAGCGGTTCACCAGCAACCGGGGGTGCCCCTGTGCAGCCTTGCCGTAACCGTTCCAGCCCTGCGCCGCAGACAAGACATGCCAGCACACCCCCGATTAAAATCCCCTTTTTCGCACGGTTCATACCCAAGATGACCTCCGCAAGCAAGAGCCCGTTCCATCGCTTAGCTGAATAACATAGTGTGGCTCAAACCGCCATCCGTGTCAACATCCAAGCCAACATCCAAACGCGCCTCTTTTGACCCTGCCTTGAAAAAGGAATTTTCACGGTTGCGCTGTGGGGGGGGCGTTTGGTATTTTTAATAGCTCCCACATGAAAATAGTCGTTGTTTTTGGGGCTCCGGGTTCCGGAAAAGGGAGTGTCGCGGGGCGTCTGGTTGCGGCGGACAGCACGCTGAGGCACGTGTCCAGCGGCGATTTGCTGCGCGATGCGGTGAAGTGCCGGACGGCGGCGGGTGGGGTACATGAAGCGGGGCGAGCTGGTTCCTGATGACATTGTCGCGCGGATGATCGGAGAGCAGATGGAGGATGTCGGCGGAACGCGCACGCTGCTGCTGGACGGCTTCCCGCGCACGGTGACGCAGGCTGGGCTTCTGGATGCGATGATCGAGCAGCACGGGGCGGAGTTGATTTCAGCGGTTCTGTTGGAGGTGCCGGACGGGGTTCTGGTTGACCGGATCGCAGGGCGGCGCGTTTGCCCTGCTTGCGGTGCCGGGTATCATGTGACGAATATTCCTCCGCGCCAGGAAGGTGTTTGTGATGCGTGCGGAACAGGGCTGACCATCCGCAAGGATGATAATCTGGCCACCGTGAGGAACCGGTTGGCGGTGTATCAGGCGCAGACGGTTCCGCTGATCGACTTCTATCGTGCCAGCGGTGTGTTGCGGAGGGTGGACGGCGCAGGCCCGATTGATGAGATTGTTGAACGGGTCAGGCAAGCGATATGATGAAGATCCCGTTGAAGAGTGCGGCCGATCTGGAAGCGATGCGGGCGAGTTGCCGGATGACGGCGGAAGTCTTGAGCCAGGTGGCGGCGGCGGTTCAGCCGGGAGTGACGACAGGCGAGTTGGACGCATTGACCCGGCGTCTGATCGGAAAGATGAAGGCCAAACCCTCGTTCCTCGGATACAGGGGGTATCCGGGTGCGGTTTGTATTTCGGTTAACGACGAGGTGATCCATGGCATTCCCGGGCGGAGAGTTGTCCTGCCGGGGGATGTCGTGAGTCTCGACGTCGGCGTGTATTACAATGGGTTCCACGGGGATTCGGCCACCACCGTCATGGTGAGTGTGACGGATCCCGATGTGATCCGGTTGGTGGAGGCGACCAAAAGGGCATTGGAGGCGGCGCTGGCCGTAGCCAAGCCGGGCGGTCATCTCTCGGATGTCTCTCACGCGGTTGAGAGTGTTGCGAAGGCGTACGGTTGTTCCGTTGTGAGGGAGTTTGTCGGTCACGGCGTGGGACGCCACCTCCATGAAGATCCGCAAGTTCCGAACTACGGGGCGCCGGGGCGCGGCCCTGTCCTAAAGCCGGGGATGACGTTGGCGATCGAGCCGATGGTCAACCTCGGGAGTCCGGACGTGGTCGTGCTGGATGACAAGTGGACGGTCGTTACGCGAGACGGGAAACCGTCCGCGCACTTCGAGCATACCGTGGCCGTGCTTGAAGAAGGTGTGGAAGTTCTGACGCTGGCATAAAGAATTTCCAAAACTTTATGATAGACAAAGTGACGGACTTTTGGTTAAATCACTAATCTTTTTGAACGAGGATAAAAGACCATGAAGGTTCGCAGTTCGGTGCGGCGCATGTGTGAGCGTTGCCGTGTGGTGCGCCGCAAGGGCGTCGTGCGCATTATTTGTACGAATCCCCGCCATAAGCAGCGTCAGGGTTAATTGGAGAGGACAACCATGCCGAGATTGATGGGTGTGGATATTCCGGGTAAGAAGCGCGTGGAGTACGCGCTCCGCTATATTCACGGGATTGGGCCCAAGCGGGCCCGTGAGGTGGTCGGACGTTGCAAAGTCGACCCGGCCAAGAAAGCCGACGATCTGACTCCTGACGAGATCCGCCTGATTGTCGGGTTCATTCAGGACAATTACAGGGTCGAGGGCGATCTGCGACGCGAAGTGTCGCAGAACATTCGCCGCTTGATCAGCATCGGCTCGTATCGCGGGCTGCGCCACAAGCGCGGCCTGCCGGTGCGCGGCCAGCGGACCCGTACCAATGCCCGCACCCGAAAAGGGGTGAAGCGGACGGTGGGTGCGGTGCGCGATAAGACCGCCCGCGCGGCCATCAAGTCCAAAACCACCGCATAATTAACCCCGGCGCCGGCGCGGTGTCCCCCTTGCCCGTCTCAAGGGGA
>JALHET010000012.1:0-21331 GCA_022839525.1 Lentisphaerota bacterium | reverse complement strand
GCCGCGTCCGCCACGTATCTAAGGCTGAGACGCATGAGCGAAGAAGCTGTCAAAAAAGAAGAGCAGGCCGCTGCCCCGGAGCAGCCGGCCATGAGTGAGGCGCAGTCCGTGATGTCGGCGGGCGACGAGCCCGCCAAAAGCGCGGATGTCGCCAAGAAGAAAGGCAGGGGGAAGTCGATTCCCGCCGGTATTGCCTTCGTACGGTCGACGTTCAACAACACCTTGGTTTCGATTACGGACGCCCATGGCGGCGTGATCGCTTGGAGTTCGGCCGGCAAGGCCGGGTTTAAAGGGTCGCGCAAAAGCACCGCGTTCGCCGCGACGATGGTGGCGCAGGACGCCGCCCGTCAGGCTGTCGCCAAGGGGATGCACGAAGTCGAAGTCCGGGTTCAGGGTGCGGGCGCGGGGCGCGAGTCTGCCGTGCGTGCGATCCAGTCCGCCGGCATTCACGTCACGCTGTTAAAGGATGTCACACCGATTCCCCACAACGGGTGCCGTCCGCGCAAACGGAGGAGAGTCTAACATGGGAAGGTATACAGGCCCCGTTTGCCGCATTTGCCGGCGCGAGGGGCAGAAGCTTTTTATCAAGGGCGCCCGCTGTTACATGGCCAAATGCGCTATTGAGCAGGGTACGCCTGCCCCGGGCCAGCACGGCGCTCGCCGCGGGCGTAAGATGTCCGAGTACGGCGAGCAGCTTCGTCAGAAGCAGTGTCTCCGCCGCCAGTTCGGTATGCAGGAACTCCAGTTCAGGCGTTTCTTCAAAGAGGCGTTGCGCCGCAAGGGCGTCACGGGCGAAATCCTGTTGCAACTGTTGGAAACCCGCATGGACAATCTCGTCTATCGTCTCGGGTTCGCCTCCTCCCGCCGCGCGGCCCGCCAGTTCGTGCTGCACGGCCACATGGCCGTGAATGGCAAGAAGGTTTCAATCCCGTCGATGATTCTCAAGGTCGGCGACGTGATCGAAGTCCGTGACCGTTCGCGCAGCCGGGATCTCGCTACGCGCAGTCTCGAGGCCGCCTCCACCCAGCAGACGCCCACATGGCTTTCGCTGGACAAGAAGGCGTTCCGCGCTGAAATTTTGAGTATCCCGACGCGCGAGCAGATCGCGCCCATCGTGGACGAGCAGGCTATTGTCGAATTGTATTCGCGCTAAGCGAAGGTGTACGGACGGCCGCCGCCCTTTTTGCGGGTGTGCGGCTTGAAAGGACGGAAACATGCCGATTCGTTTGAGTCATTTTGAGATGCCCCGGCGCGTGCAGAAGGAAGAAAACACCGCAACCGCGACCTATGCGCGCTTTACCGCAGAGCCGTTCGAGGTGGGGTATGCCCGCACCGTCGGCAACTCTCTTCGCCGTGTTCTGCTGTCTTCCATCGAAGGGGTCGCGATTACCTCTGTCAGGGTCGGGGGGGCGAGTCATGAGTTTTGCTCCTTGCCCGGCGTGAGCGAGGATGTGACGGATATCATCCTCAACCTCAAACGCGTGCTCCTCAAGAGCTACAGCCGCAACCCTGTCTGGCTCAAGCTGAGCA
The DNA here is from genome assembly GCA_022839525.1 of Lentisphaerota bacterium. The sequence continues at coordinate 19,801 of JALHET010000012.1, read as the reverse complement.
AAAAGGGCCCCTGCGTGGTGACCGCCGCCGACTTCGTCGAGGAAAACTCGGTCGAGGTGCTCAACCCCACTCAGCATATCGCCACGCTGGACGTGGACGGCACGCTGGAACTGGAGGCGGAAATCCGCACGGGCCGCGGCTTTTGCCCAGCCGAGGGGAACAAGGGGCCGGAACAGGAGATCGGGCGCATCCCGATCGACAGCATCTTCTCGCCGGTCACGCGCGTGAACTTCCTCGTGGAGAACACCCGTGTCGGACAGCGGACCGACTACGAGAAACTGATTCTCGATATCTGGACCGACGGCCGCGTTTCGTCCGAAGAGGCGCTCAAGACGGCTGCCGCAGTCTTCCGCCACCACCTCGACGTCTTTGTCGACTACAGCGAGGAAGTGCTGGAGTTCGAGGAGTCGGAGAAGAAGGTGGACGAGGAGCGCGACCGCCTGCGCCGCATCCTGAACATGAGCGTGAACGAGATCGAACTGAGCGTGCGTGCCGCCAACTGCCTGAACAACGCCAACATCACGACGGTCGGCGAGCTGGCGATGAAGACGGAGGCCGACATGCTGAAGTACCGCAACTTCGGCAAGAAGTCGCTCAATGAGATTAAAGAAAAGCTCACCGAGCTGGGTCTCTATCTGGGCTATAAGTTCGATCCCGACCTGTTCGAAGAAAACAAGTAACACTGGTTGAGGTTTTAAGACATGCGTCATCACAGAATTGCCAAAAAGTTCGGACGGTCCACGTCGCATCGCAAGGCGCTCATGAGCAGCCTTGTGACGAACCTGATTTTGCAGAGCAGCATTAAGACCACGCTGCCTAAGGCGAAACAGGCTCGCCGGGATGCCGAGAAGATGGTTACCCTGGCCCGCAAGGGCACGTTGGCCGCCCGCCGACTGGTGGCCTCCCGGCTCCAGCAGCCGGCCGCCGTGCAAAAGCTGTTCGACAGCGTCGTCCCTTCGATGGCCGGGCGTAACGGCGGCTACACCCGCATCCTGAAGCTTGGCACGCGGCGCGGCGATGCTGCCGAGTTGTGCCTGCTGCAGTGGGTGGTGCTTCCGGGCAAGGCGGAAGCCGCCGCCGAAGCTGCACCGGTGGCCGCCGCCGAGGCCAAAAAGGCGTAGCGCCACACGCGCCGGATACGCGCACGAAAAGACGGACGCCGCTCGGTGTCCGTCTTTTTTTGGATATGGGCAGATGTTGAGGTATGAGAAAGAGACATGGGCGGGGCGGCCTGGCCTTGTTCTCGCCGGCGTGGACGAGGCCGGGCGAGGCTGCCTTGCGGGGCCCGTGGTCGCGGGAGCCGTAACAATGCCGCAGGCTCTGGCCGAACGGCTCTATGCGGGCGAGCTGTCAGTGCTGACGGATTCCAAACAGCTCACCCCGTTGTGCCGCGAACAGTATTTTGACCTGCTCACCCATACGCCGGGGGTTTGCGTTTCAACAGGGTGGTGCTCGGCACAGGAAATCGACCGAACCATGCGCTGGTGGACGGCTTGCCGGTGAAGGGGCTGCCCTGCCCCTCGACGTCCATCGTGCAGGGCGACGCCAAAAGTTTCCTGATCGCCGCCGCCAGTGTGGCCTCCAAAGTCAGCCGCGACCGTTTCATGCTGAAACTCCATGCGCAGTATCCGCAGTACGGCTTCGACAAGAACAAGGGCTACGGCGTGCACGAACACATTGCCGCGCTCTTCAAATACGGCTCCTGCCCGGAACACCGCCACACCTTCCGCCCCGTGCAGGACGCCGACCAGAAGCTGGCGGGGTTCGAGTACTGAGGCACGGCTGCGCGGACGAGTGGACGTCCGTTCCTCTCTGGGCGTGCTTTAACCGGCGGCAGGCGCGGGTTGCTCGCGGCCGCGGATCTTGATGTGCAGTTCGCGGAGCTGTTTCTCGGTGACTTCCGAGGGCGCGTTCATCATCAGGTCCTGCGCCTTCTGGTTCATCGGGAAGGCGATGACCTCGCGGATGTTGTCCTCGCCCGCAAGCAACATGACCATGCGGTCCACGCCGGGGGCGATACCGCCATGGGGCGGGGCGCCGTATTTGAAAGCGTTCAGCAGGCAGGAAAACTTCTCCTCCACCACTTCCGCCCCGTACCCGGCGATTTCGAACGCCTTGTACATGATTTCGGGCAGGTGGTTGCGGATCGCGCCGCTGGAGAGTTCGATGCCGTTGCAGACCACGTCATACTGGTAAGCCAGAATGTCCAGAGGGTTTTTGTTGAGCAGCGCGTCCATGCCGCCCTGCGGCATGGAGAACGGGTTGTGGGAGAAGACGATGTCGCCGGTCTCGGGATCTTTCTCGAACATCGGGAAGTCCACGATCCAGCAGAACGTGAAGATGTCCTTATCGATCAGGTCGAGCTCGCGGCCGAGTTTGAGGCGGATGTCCCCGCCCATCTTGGCAGCCTTCCCGGCCTCGTCGCAGAGAAAGAAAATCACGTCTCCGTCTTTGGCGTTGCCCATCTTTGCGAGAGCGTCCAGTTCTTCCGGCTTGAGGAACTTCTGGATCGGGCCTTTGACGGTATCGCCGTCCCACACGAGGTAGGCGAGACCCTTCGAGCCGAGCGACTTGGCATGTTCGACCAGCTTGTCGAAAAAGCTGCGTGGCTTGTCCTTGATGCCCTTGACCGGAATCGCCCGCACCACCGCCCCCGCTTTGACGGCGCCCGCGAAAGCGTTAAAGCCTGAGTTCTTGAATACCTCAGAGCAATCGAACATTTCGATCGGGATGCGCAGGTCGGGTTTGTCGCTGCCGTACTTGAGCAGCGCCTCGCGGTAGGGGATGCGGATCCACGGCGTGGCGTCGACGCGCTTCTTCGAGAAGGTTTTGAAGGTGAGGGAAAGCACATCCTCGACCACGGCGAAAATTTCTTCCTGCGTCACGAAGGACATCTCCATGTCGAGCTGGTAGAACTCGCCCGGCGAGCGGTCGGCGCGCGCGTCCTCGTCGCGGAAACAGGGCGCGATTTGGAAGTAGCGGTCGAAGCCGGCGACCATCAGGAGCTGTTTGAAAAGCTGCGGGGCCTGCGGCAGCGCGTAAAACTTGCCGTGGTGCACGCGGCTGGGGACGAGATAGTCGCGCGCGCCCTCCGGTGAGCTGCATGTGAGGATCGGCGTCTGGTACTCGTTGAAGCCGTGTTTCTCCATCGCTTTGCGCAGGAACGAGATGATTTTTGAGCGCAGCAGGATGTTGGTGTGGAGGCGCTCGCGCCGCAGGTCAAGGAAGCGGTATTTCAGGCGCAGGTCTTCTCCCGCGTCCTCATCGCCCGCGAGATAGAGCGGGGTCTGCCCGGAGGAGGCTTCAATGACGCACGCGCTGGCGACGAGCTCGATTTCACCGGTGTCGCGGTCGGGATTGATGGTCGAGGGGTCCCTCAAGGTGACCTCGCCGATGACCGTGATGACGGTCTCCAGCTTGGCCTTGCTGAGCGTCTCAAAAAACGGGCGGTTCGGATGAACCACCACCTGAGTCACACCGTAATGGTCGCGGAGGTCGATGAAAAGGATGCCGCCATGGTCGCGCATGCGGAAGAGCCAGCCGGAAAGCTTCGCGGTTGTCCCCGCATCGCCCGCGCGGAGTTGGTTACACGTGTGGGTACGATAAAGGTGCATAATTTCCCTGTTCCTTGAAAATGAGAAAAAAGTTTAGCAGAAAGCTGCCCGCCGTGCCACGGCGGATTTCCGGTTCTTGTTTCTTCACGTTTCTGACGCGGGGGCTTGACTCTCACAGGCGGAACACCCAAAATAAGAGTGATTCGAAAATCACAGGAAGTTTTGATATGCGTGTGATGGGCGTGATACCGTCGCGCTGGGGTTCGACCCGTTTCCCCGGCAAGAGCCTTTACCCGATTTGCGGTAAGCCGCTGGTGCAGTGGGTGGTGGAGGCTGTCAAACGGGCCAGGGCACTGGACGAGGTGGTGGTGGCCACCGATGATGCGCGTATTGCGGACGCGGTGCGGGGGTTCGTCAAGGTGGCGATGACGCGGGCGGATCATCCGTCGGGCACGGACCGGGTGGCGGAGGCGGCGCGGCCGACGGACGACGACATCGTGGTCAACATCCAAGGCGACGAGCCGCTGATCGATCCGGGGCTGATCGACGCGCTGGTGGCGCGCATGAGGGACGATCCGGGGTGGACGATGGCGACGGCGGCGTGCCCGATCCGTTCGGCGCGCGACCTTGAGGCGCGGACCGTGGTGAAAGTGGTGTTGGCGCGGGACGGCGGCGCGCTCTACTTTTCGCGGTTGCCGATCCCGTTCCGCCGTGACGGTGAACCCGAGTTGGCATCCGGGTTGTATTTGAGGCATTTGGGGATCTACGCTTACCGGGGCGCGTTTCTGAAGCGGCTGGTGAAGGAGCCGCCCTGCCTGCTGGAGAAGACGGAGAGCCTTGAGCAGTTGCGTGCGCTCTACCTCGGGGGCAGGATCGCGGTGATTCAAACCCGCGATGAGGGTGTGGGTGTGGACACGCCCGCGGATGTGGCGGCGGTGGAGGCGGTTTTGAAAACCAGAAACCTGAAACAAGGAGCCTGAAACCAGAAACGGGAAACAGGCCTTCGGAAGCTGGAAAAGGGGCGCGATTTCTATGGCAAAAATCAATCCGGTGAAGGTGGGCAAGGTGGTGTTCGGCGGCAAGCGGCTGGCGTTCATCGCGGGGCCGTGCGTGATTGAGTCGGTCGAGGGCACGATGGGGCTGGCGGCGAAGCTGGTAGGTCTGGCGGACAAACTGGACGTGCCGCTGGTCTTCAAAGCTTCGTTCGACAAAGCGAACCGGACCTCGGTGGACTCGTACCGCGGGCCGGGGCTGTTTGAGGGGTTGGCGATTCTGAAGGAGGTGCGCGACCGGTTCCACGTGCCGGTGCTGACGGACATTCATGAGCCCGGACAGGCGGCGTTAGCCGCCGAGGCGGTGGACATCCTGCAGATCCCGGCGTTCTTGTGTCGCCAGACGGATCTGGTGGTGGCTGCGGCCGAGACGGGTAAGGTCATCAATGTCAAGAAAGGTCAGTTCATGGCTCCCGAGGATATGGCCAACGTGATCGACAAAATCACGGGCGCGGGGAATTCCAAAATTATCCTGACGGAACGCGGGGCGAGTTTTGGGTATCATAACCTTGTGGCGGACATGCGGAGCCTGTTGATCATGCGCGAGTTTGGGTATCCGGTGGTGTTCGACGCGACGCACAGCGTGCAGCGGCCGGGCGGTGCGGGGAAGATGAGCGGTGGCGATGGCCGCTGGGCTCCGGCACTGGCGCGTGCCGCAGTGGCCACGGGCGTGGACGGCGTGTTTATGGAGACGCATATGAAGCCCGCCGAAGCACTCTCGGACAAGGCGAATGCGATCGCCTTCAAGGATCTGAAGAACGTATGGCCGGTGTTGAAGGAGATTCATGGGGTGGTGCGTTAAACAGAGGGATCTGATGCGGCCAATGTTGGCGGGGGCGTTGTTCCTGTCCGGTTGCGGCGTGGCGTTCGGTGTGGATGACCCCGAGGTGGACCGCTGGTTCGCGCGGCATTCCGAGGAGGTCTGGCGTTCTCTGGCCGAGAAATGGGAGCCGGTGAAGGCGTCGATGACTTCGCCGGTGGAGAACCTGTATTTGCCTTTGGCTTACCACATAAACGGGCGGGCCAGGGCCATGCTGAGGGCGAAGAAGGCGCAAATTTTCTTGGACGGGCTGATATTCGCGGAGGGCGTGAGCGTGGAGTTGTTGACCGAAGACGGTCACAGTGACGGGCAGTTGACTGCGGAGGGGTGTTTGTTTGACCGGAAGGAGAAACGGGGGTATTGCGAAGGGGTGGTCAGCATGGTTAAAAGCGGGGACCGGTTAAAAGGACGTGGTATGTACTTTTCAATTGAAGAGCAATTTATTAAGATTTTGGCCGATTGCGAGATTCGGACGCAACGCATCCGGAACAACTTCGGGAGGATTTTGTGAAACGGTCATTTTTGAAAGTCGGTTGGGTCGCCGTGGTGCTGGTCTGCGGGGCGGTTTTTGCTCAGGGGCAGACGGCCGCGCCGGAGGCGGGCAAGAAACCGAACCCCGACAAGGCCGCGAAGGCTGAGACTCCGGGGCGCGAGGCGGTGATTACGGCCAACCGGATCGAGTTCGACAACAAGGAGGGCGTTATCCTGTTCGACGAAAACGTGCTGGTGGACGATGAGCGGTTCGTGATGCGGTCGGACCGGCTTCTGGTGTTCATGGAGGGCACGAACGATGTGCAGCAGATCATGGCGGTCGGGCAGGTCAGCATCACCAACCAGAACCGTTCGGCCAGTTGCGAGAAGGCGGTGTACACGAAAAAAGACGGGCAGATCGTGATGACCGGCAACGCGCGGCTGATGAGGCAGGGCGATGAGGGCGGCGAGGTGACGGGCAACCGGATTACGTTTTGGCTGGACGACGAGCGGATGGAAGTCTCGCCGGGGCGTGTGGTGTTGCCTCCGGGGACGTTCAAAAAAGCCGACACGAAGTTGATTCCTTAGGACTGTGATCTTACGTATGGACGAGGCAGCAGGACAAACGGCAGAACGGGTGCCTGACATTCAGGCTTTTGATTTGGTCAAGCAGTATGGCCAGAGGACGGTTGTGAACGGGGTTTCGCTTCATGCGAGTTGCGGCGAGATCGTGGGACTGCTCGGCCCGAACGGCGCGGGCAAGACGACGACGTTTTACATGGTAGTCGGTCTGGTGCGGCCGAATGAGGGGGTTATCTCGTTCCGCGGTGAAGCCATTACCCGGATGCCGGTGTACCGCCGCGCGCGGCTGGGGCTGGGGTATCTGGCGCAGGAGGCGTCGATCTTCCGGAAACTGACGGTTGAGGAAAATGTCTTGGCGATTCTGGAGACCTTGCCGCTGACCAAGGCTGAGCGTGTTGGAAGGGCGGAGGAACTGCTTGCGAGTCTGGGGCTGACCAAGGTGGCGAAGCAGCGCGCGTACACACTCAGCGGCGGCGAACGGCGCAAGCTCGAGATCGCGCGCGCGCTGGTGCGGAAACCTGCGATTCTGATGCTTGACGAGCCGTTCAGCGGCGTGGATCCGTTGGCGGTACACGATATCCAAGAGATTGTTAAGGGGTTGCGCTCCCGCGGGCTCGGGATCATCGTGACGGATCACAACGTGCGCGAGACGCTGTCGATTGTCGACCGTGCGTATCTGCTGTACGACGGCCAGATCCTGTGTGAGGGGCCGAGCGATTTTCTGGTGCAGGACGAGACGGCGCGCCGGTTGTATCTCGGCAAGAATTTCAGGATGTGAGAAACAGTAACCGGCCTGCCACAACAGGCCACTTAAAGAAAGGACGACAGCTTATGCCTATTGAAGTGACGGTTCGGCATCTGAATGCGGCACCCGGGTTGAAAGAGTATGCGGAGAAGCGTGCGGCGAAGCTGGTGAAGCAGTTCCCGCGCGTGGAGAGCGTGCATGTGATCGTCGATGTGCAGCGCCACCTGTACGAAGCGGAGTTCGTTGTCCAGCAGAAGGGGCTGACAGCGGTTGGCGCCAAAGAACATGCGGCGAACGCTCGGGCGGTGATTGACACGGCAGCGGCCCGCGCCGAGAAGCAACTCCGGAAAACCATCCAGAAGCGCGTGACGGCGCATACCCGCAAGACCGAAAGGAAGTGATGGCGGAAAACCGGCAGAACCCGGTTCATCAATCGCCTGTCACGGTCGGCCAGTTCTTGAAAGTCGGCCGCAACAGGTTGAATCTTGAGCTGGCCGCCGGGGAGGCGGGGTTGGGGCGGGTGATCATCGAACCGATGATTCACCGCCCTGGCCTTGCCCTTTCGGGGTATTTCAAGCATTTCGCCAAAAAGCGTATTCAGGTGCTGGGAATGGTGGAGAACGCCTACCTCTCGTCGTTGCAGGAAGGCTTGCGTGTGCAGCGGTTTGAAGAGGTGTTCGCGCAAAAGATACCCTGCATGATCTTTACCCGTGGCAAACGGGTTTTCCCGGAAGTCTTCCGTATGGCCGAACGGGACGGGGTGGCGGTGTTGCGCACCGGTATGGTGACGCGAGATTTCATTCACGCGGCAACGTTCGTGCTGGAAGATCTGCGTGCGCCGCGGTGCAAAGTTCACGGCACCATGCTGGAGGTGGCCGGCGTGGGCGTGCTCATCGAAGGGGCGCCCGGTTTGGGTAAGAGTGAAACCGCGCTCGGGCTGATCAAGCGTGGGCATGCGCTGGTGGCGGATGACCTGACGCAGTTGCGGCGCGACAGCAACAATTTCCTGCTCGGATCTGCCATTCCGGTGACGCAGTACTACATGGAGATCCGGGGGATCGGCATTATTCATGTGCCGTCGATTTTTGGTATCGCGGCGGTGCGTGGCGAAAAGCAGCTGGATTTGGTTGTGACCTTGAAACGGCAGGGCGAGGCCGATGCCGAACTGGACCGCACGGGCGTGGAGGAAATGTGTCGCAAGTTTCTCGGGATTTCTGTGCCTCAATTGGTGATCTCTGTCGCTCCGGGCAGGGACTTGGTAAACTTGGTGGAAACGGCGGCGCAAGAGCACAAAATGCGTCTTTCAGGATTTGTCGCGGTTCGTGAATTGGACTCGCGGATTAAGCAGCACCATGTCGGTGGAGGAGAATAGATCGTGGGACAGTCTGATACACATGCGGAGACGCGCGAGTTCGTTTTGCTGAACAAGTACGGAATGCACGTCCGTCCGGCGGGGCTCTTCGCCAAGGTGGCATCGCGTTTTAACGCGGATGTCGATGTTGAGAAGGACGGCAGTGTCGTGTCGGGCAAGAGCATCATGGCACTCATGACGCTGGAGGCCGTATGCGGTTCGAAATTGCGCGTGACCGCAAGCGGGCCGCAAAGGCATGAGGTTCTTGACGAGCTTGAGGCACTGGTGGGGCGTAAGTTCGATATCCCAGATGAACAATGACCCGGACATCATCCACGATGTGAAGAACGGCATGCGCATCATGACGGGTTTGGCCGCCTCGCGCGGTTTTGTCACCGGCCCCGTCTTTCTGTTCCGGACGACGGCGAATGAGCAGGTTTCAGAATACCGTATCGAAGAGGAGCAGGTGGCTCACGAACTGGCGCGGTTGTCGGACGCCTTTGCGCTTACGCGGACGCAGATCCGCTCCTTGGCGCTTGAATTGGGCAAACATATCAGAGGGAATGAAGCCACGATTTTCGACGGGCATCTGATGATGCTGGAAGACCCGGCCTTTCTCGGTGCCTGCAAAGAGAAGGTGTCGAAAAGCCGCGTCAACGCCGAGGTGGCGGTCAACGTTGTGTCCGAAAAATACTCGTCCATCTTTGCGGCGATGGATGATGCGTATCTCAAGGAACGCGCCAAAGATGTCAACGATATCGCGAAGCGGATTATCCGGAACTTATTGGGCGGCGCCGACACACATGCTTTCCGCGCGGAGTGGCCGTGCATTGTGGTGGCTGATGAACTGACCCCGTCCGAAACGATCTCATTGCCGAAAAACCTGATTCTCGGGTTCGCGACCGACCGCGGCAGCAACACCTCGCATGCGTCCCTGCTGGCGCGTGCGTTGGGAATCCCGGCGGTTGTCGGGCTCGGGTCGATTTCTGAAACGGTTCGGACCGGTGACATGCTGCTGCTCGACGGTACGCGCGGCAAGGTGGTCGTGAACCCCGGTCAGGAAGAGCGTTTGGCGTTTGAGAAGATGGTGGTCCGCTCGAAGTCGCAGGAGGAGAGTCTCGAGCAGGGAAAGCTGTCGCCCGGCGCGACCAGCGATGGTCATGCGGTGCCAGTGTTGGCGAATGTTGATCACAGCACGCCGATGGCCGGACTCTACGCGGTCGGGGCGGAAGGCGTGGGGCTTTACCGGTCGGAGTATCTCTGGCTGACATTTGACCGCGAGCCAACCGAGGACGAACAGACACATGCCTACACGGAGGCTACGCGCGCGTTGCCTGCGGGGCAGCCCGTCACGATCCGTGTGCTTGATCTCGGGGGCGACAAGATGACCAAAAGTACGGCGACTTCACACAAAGAGGCTAACCCGTTTCTCGGTAACCGGTCGATCCGTTACTTGTTGCGCAATCCGGAGGTGTTCCGGCGCCAACTGAGGGCGATCCTGCGGGCCAGCGCGCACGGGAATGTGCAGCTCATGTACCCGATGGTCGCGACGATTGAAGAGCTTCGTGCGGCCAATTTGGAGGTGCACGGGTGTATGGCGGAACTCAGGAAGGCGGGCATCCCTTTCAACGAGAAGATCAAAAGAGGGGTGATGATCGAGATTCCCGCGGCGGCTCTTATTGCGGATGCGTTGGCCAAGGAGTCGGATTTCGTCTCGATCGGGACGAATGATCTTATCCAATACACATTGGCGGTTGACCGCGTCAACGAGACAGTCGCACGCCTCTACCAGCCGACCCACCCGGCGGTGTTGCGGTTGATTGACATGACGGTGAAGGCGACTCATGCGCATGCGTTGGCGGTATCGGTGTGCGGAGAGATGGCGGCTGATCCGGTTATGGCGGTGCTGTTGATCGGTATGGGCGTGGACGAACTCAGCATGTCGCCTAACCTTATCCCGCTCGTTAAAAAAATTGTCGGGCAAATCGCGTTCAGTGATGCGCGGAGCCTGGCGAATACGGCACGGTGCATGACGGGGGCATCAGCGGACAAGGTTTATACCTATTGCCGCAAACACGTGATGAAGCTCGCCCCTGAACTGCTGTATCTGCAATAAGGCGCCTCAGGCGCTCAGAAGGAGAAGAGTGTTTCGGGGTACGTCTTTGGCGTGATGCCCGCTTGTCTGAGCACGTTCACATGCGGCCAGAACTCGCCGGCCTCGGCAAGGTCGTGCGCGTCAGAGGCGAAGGCGATCTTAACGCCTTTCTCTGCGCATTGCCGGATGAATTCAGGATCGGGCTGGTGTGTGTGGAAATTCACCTCCACCGCCACACCGCTGTCCGCGAGCAAGTCTGCCACTTCGGTATAAAGGCGGGTGGGGGTTTCGAGCCGATTGCGCGGGAAGAAACGGAACGGGTGCGCCAACACGTCGATATCGTGTGCGACGAGGTGTTCCACATCCCTGAGAAACAAGTTCTCGGCGTCTTTCTGCCCCGTCTTGCCCGGAATGAAGTCCTGGATGGAGTGAATCGCGCCGATGAGGATATCCCACTCGGCTTCCGCATCTTCTGGGGCGAGCAACAGTTTGCCGTTGTTGTAGAGATCCACCTCCAGGCCGATCTTGATGAAGGGGGAGCGCAACTTCTGCGCGAAGCGGCGATACGCCGCCATCCGGTGGCGCTCAGGAGTTGCCCACACGGTTTTCGCGAGAGAGGGCGTGTTTTGCCACTTGAATTCCATCGCGGTCTTTTTGTCGAAATAAAGCTGGAACGCGTGTTCGGTGAAGCACAATGTGGAGACGCCCAGCGCTTGAGAGAGCGCGATACAGGGGGCGGTGTCGATGGTGGTGCCGCAGTAGGCGTGTTCGGTGTGGCAGTGGACGTCGATGATGTTCGGTATCTGCATGGCGAGGTTGATCTCTTCGACTTCCACGCGGGTTCCGGTGATGCGGATTAGGCTGAACCGAAAGGGCGCCTCGCACAGGGCTGGAACGGTATGATACAGCACACCTTCGTGCGCGCGCGCCTTTTGTCCTTTATGGTAATGTCCGCTCAGTGAAAGGATCACCCCTGCTTTCTGGAAAGAGTCGATGATTTCAGCCGCGTTGACGGGGCGATAAGGGTAGTGTGAGTCGATCGCCGGATAAATGGGAGGGTGCTGCAATGCGATGAGCGGCACCCCCGGGTGTTCTGCGGCGATTTTCTTGGTCAGCGCCAGCGCCTCGGTTGAGCGTTCGCATTCGTGGTTTTCGGCATACACATCGTTAAAAACGATGAATCCATATCCGCGGATTTTGTGCAGGCCGGGGGCGCAACCGAAGAATGAGGTGAAGGCGGAAGGGGCAACGTCGTGGTTGCCCGGGACTGCGAGCACCGGTATGCCGCTACGCGTCAGCTCGCCGAGGAGCGAGATCATGTCGAGCTCGGCATGGCGGTCTGTCCCGTCTTCGACCAGATCGCCGAGCAGCACGGTCAGGTCGGGGTGGACACCCATATGGTTCAGGCGCACGAACACTTTCTTCAGCAACGTTTTTGTCAACTCGCCGCGCTGTTGCGGCCGTTGCGCCGTTTGATGCGCTAAGCCTGTGTAGTGCAGATCCGAAATGGCCAGCATCGTAATGGAGGGTTCACTCATGCGTGCATGCAACTTTCATCTGGGAGATCGTCGTCTGTATTTGAAACAAAAACAGTGTATCGGGAAAGTCGCATTAGGGTAAGTGAAGTTGCGTATGGGGTCAATACGAAATAAAGAGGTTTCGCGAGCCCGTTCCTGACTTGCAAGCAGTATGGAAAACCAGTACACTTTCTGTCAATGAATGCTGGAATTGGTTGGCGTGTTGTTAAGGTGTGAAGGTAGGCACGTCTGAGTGCAGGACAGGGTGAGCCATGATGATTGATTTTAAAGAGATTCCGTTGGGTAAGCGCAAGACCGATTGGCTGTTATCGTTGGGATTGGGAGTGCTGGCCGCAGTGGTGTATGGGCTGACGCTATCCAAAGGCGTCTATCCCGGCGAATCCGCACGGCTCATGTCCGTGTATAGCGGGATTGAGCCGCTCGAGCTTCCGTTGCATCCGTTATGGGGGGCGGTTGTATCGTGGCTGAGCACGCTGACCGTCTTTTCGTTGCCGGTCCGGTTGAATATGTTCAGCGCGGTTTGCGCGGTGCTTTCGGTCATGCTGCTGTACCGGCTGGTGAGCTTCCTGATTCACGATGTCATCTACGAGGAGTATTCGGTTGAGTATGCGCCGCGCGTGGCGTGCTGGGCAGGTGCGGTCTCGGCGGCGGCCTTTCTTTTCGCTGTGCCTGTGTGGCATGCGGCGACGCGGTTGCAGTATCAGGGGTTCGACCTGTTGCTGGTGCTGGTTGCCGCCTACCTGTTGGTGCTGTATGCGGAGCACCGCTGGCGGGTGTTCCTCGTGTTGTTTTCGTTGTTGCAGGGCGTCGGCGTTGTCGAGTCAGTGATTTTCATCCCGATGGCACCCGTTTTCCTGACGTTCCTGATCTATGTGTTGTGGAAAAGGGGAGACCTGACCCTTTACCGGGTCACTTGGATGGGTGTGTTGGCTGCTGCGGGGATGAGTTTGTATTACTTTTCCGCGAAAAGGTTCCTCGTGACGCATGATGGTGGCGCGCTCGGGCTTACCAGCGTGATGGATGTGCTGGTGATGGTGTGGAAGAACCAGATCAGGCAGCTCCAGTCCGGGTTGCCGCGTGTGGGGTGGCTGATTTTACTGCTGATGAGTGTCGTTCCTTGGGTGGCCGGTGGGCTTGCCGCTTTCCGCGCGCTGAATAACGAGCGGTCGTGGAGCCAGTATATCCTGCATTTCACATTGAGCATTCTGGTGGTACTCGGGCTGACCAATGCGGCGATCTCACCGTGGGAGATCCTCCGGCCGTTCGGACGGTTGCCGGTCTGCTCGTACGCGATGCTGGCGATGACGGCGGGGTATCTGGTGGCCTATTGGTATCTGCTGCTGAAAGTGGAGCGCCCGCGGCGCGGGCATGAGACCTCGGTTCTGACCAAACAGGTGGGCGATTGGATGGGGTTGCTGATCACCTATCCGCTTGTGGTGATCGTGGCGCTGGCGGCGCTGATCAATTCCTTCGAGTGCGGCGCCCGGCGCGGCGCGTTTGCCGACCGCTGCGCGAGCGAGATCCTCAACCGTTTGGGTGAGCGGACGTGGTTCGTGACGGACGGGACGCTGGATGCGCATTTGCAGATTATGGCGCGGGAGCGCGGAAAAGAGTTGAACTTAATCTGCCTTCAGAAGGATATGAGCCCCTTCTACCTGAAGTCGATGGCCCGTTTGATCGAGCAGAAGCGGCTGTTCGCGCCGGCGGACATGCAGCGCATGAAGAGCACGCTTGATCTCGGCATCCTGCCGTTTCTTCAGGACTGGTTTGCGATGGACAAGGAGATCGAGAAAAAGGTGGCGGTGTTCGGCGTGCCGGACTTCTGGTACACCGCCGGTATCACGCCGGTTCCCGAATATTTCTTCTTTGCCGGCAGCCGGGACATAAAAGAGTTCAAGGACAAGCCTCTGCTCGCCACCTATACCGCGTTCTGGAACGAGATGGACAAGGTGCTGGCTGCCAATAAGAAGTCGAGCGATGATCCGACGATCCGTTTGCGCGCGCATTTGCGGCGGCACATGGGTTTTGTGGCGAACAACCTGGGCGTGTTGCTGGAGGATTTGGAAAAGGACGCGGACGCTTATGCTGTTTACACGTATGTGCACAGCAAGCTGGATCCGGACAACATCTCAGCCCTCTTCAACCTGTTCGAAATGGCGCGGCCCGAGGGGGGCGTCGCTAGCGCGAACAGGGAGTCCATTGAGCGTGAACTCAAGGACTTCATCGGCAATCTCAAGCAGAAGTATCCGTTGTGGTCGTTGTCTCGCTATTACGGCTATGTGCGTTCGCCGGAAATCTTCGCGCGTTTGGGATGGGGCTGGGCCTTGTCGGGGCAGACCGGTGCGGCGCTGGCAGGCGTCATCCGGGCCATCAACCTGTTGCCGACGGACCAGCGGGTGAACGCGATGCAGACAATGGCTGCGATTTACTCGTTGTCGGATGACCGGAACAAGACCGAGGCGGTCTATCAGGACATTATCAAGAGCGACCCGAACAACCGCACGGCAATGCTGGGCATGGCCCGTTTGGCCGTACAGGAGGGCGCGCTGGATAAAGCCAGACTGTGGTTGGAGAAAGCGGCCAAGTCGGATGATAAGCGGGGATCGCTGGGTGTCGAATGGGCCGTCATTCACCTGATGAACAACGACGTGGGACGGGCCCGCCTGGCATTGCAAGAGGTGACCGACCTCCAGCCGAAGAACCTTCAGGCGTGGGCGATGCTGGCCATGGTGCAGTTGCAGCAAAACGAGACGGAAGACCTCGAGAAAGTGCTCTTGCCTAAAATGGAGAATATCGCCGGGACGGTGGACAATTATTTCATTCAGGTCACCCGCGCGCAACTGGCGATGAAGAAGGGGAAGAATTTTCAGCGTGCCGCACGGGAAGGGTTCATACGCGCCTCGATGTTGCGGCCCGACATCCCCGGCGTGAAAGACATGATCCTGCAGCTGGACATCGCCATGAATGATCAGGAAAGCGCGAATCTTCATGCGCGCCAAGTCTTGCGGACCAACCGCAAGCATGCGTTGGCAAATTATGTCATGGGGTCGTTGCGTTTGCAGGAAGGGGCATATGGTGAGGCGGAGGATTTCCTGCGCCGCAGTGTGGACGCCAAACCGAGTGCGGCGGCGCTGAACGACCTCGCCGAAGTGTTGCGGCGCATCCGGCGGTTCGACGATGCGGAGCAGCAGGCGCGTGCCGCGATCAAGTTGAGCCCTGATTTGTATGTGGCGTGGGAAACGCTTGCCTCGATCCTGCTTGAGGCGGATAAGAATATCGACGAGGCCGAAAAAGCCGTGAGCAAGGCGATGAGCTTGTTTGCCGACGATCTCCGTATCCGTATCACCTTCGCGCGCATCTTGCTCAAAAAAGGGGAGATCGAGCGTGCCCGTGAAACGATCCGGCAGATCAAAAAGCGTCAGGGCGAATTGTCGAAGTTCGATCAGGCCGAACTTGCCCGCCTGTCGGAAGCGGCTTCCTCCGCACGAATCCGCTAAGCCAAGCGGTTTTTACATCTGGCGCTCGAAGGCGCAGGCAAAAGAACCGTCGGTGCGCGAACGGGTCGGGATGCGCTCCTCGACTCCGATACAGGCGAGATCGGGATGAGCCCGCCGGAGGGCCGTGATCTGCTGGCGATTCTCTTCCGGCTCCAGACTGCATGTCGAATAGACGAGCCGCCCTTCGGGCGCAAGCAGCGCGAGGGCGTTCTCCAGCATGAGGGCTTGCGTGGCGGCCAGGCTTTTCATGCGTTTGGTGGTCCAGCGCCAGCGGGCATCCGGACGGCGGCGCAACACGCCACTGTTGGAGCAGGGCGCATCGATCAGGATACGGTCAAAGAGTCCGAAGGATTCCAATGCGGCCTTGGGGTTGTCGGTGATGTCGCCCTGCCGCACGGTGACCCATGTCTGGCGTGCCCGTTCCAAATTGGCGCGTACGGTGGCGAGCCGGTCTTCGTAGAGATCGAGAGCCACCAGCACATGATTCCCGGAGGCGGGCGGTCCCATGCGCCACGCGAGCTGAACGGTTTTCCCTCCGGGCGCGGCGCAGGCGTCGAGCACTTTGAGCCCGGGTTTGACGGCCAGCAGATCGATACAGGTTGCTGTGGCGGGATCCTGCACGATGAACGCGCCGTCGGCGAACCCCGGCATCTCCTCAACGCGTGTGCCGCGGGGCATCGCCACGAAAGGCTCGGGCGCCCCGGGGGGATAGGCGAGAAACGTTTCGGCCGGCGTGTTGTTCCACTCGCAGAGCGCCAGGGCTTCGGCCTCGCCGAAACGGTTGAGCCAGCGCGTGACAAGCGCGTCGGGATGGGAGGTGCGGATGCCGAGAGGCTGGGTGGCGAGATCTGCGAGGACGGCGTCGCGCCCGCGCTGAAGACTGCGGAGCACGCCGTTGACGAGCCCGGCGGTCTGCCGGTCGGCGAGCTTCGCGGCCTCGACAGTCTCATTGACGGCGGCATAGTCGGCCACGTCGGGCATGAAGAGAAGCTGGCAGGCACCGACGAGCAGGGCGGCTTCGGTTTCGCCCTTCGGCATTTTTTTGAGGAACTTCCCAAGCGCCCATTCGAGGGTGCGCCGCCACCGGACCGTGGTATAGACCAGGTCGGTGATGAAGGCGCGGTCCGGCACATTGGGAATCAGCCGGTCAGGAAAATCTTGGGTTGCCAACCATCGGGTGATAACGAAAATTGCTTCGCGTCTGGAACTCATGCAGGGGTCACTTTTTCTTTTCGGTTTGTTTCACCGGCTTGGGTCCGCCGATGGGGATGAATTTCTTCTCTTCCCCCGCTTTGCTTTTCGACCACGATGTGCCGTCAAACCCTTTGGTCGCAGCGCCGGCAGTGATTTTAACTTCGTCGGCCAGGCCGATCTCTTCGACCTTCACATCGTCGACATAGAGATAACCCGGGTTGCAGAAGCCCCTCGGGATATTGCCGGAAGCGGCATCTGGTCCTGCGGCATCCAGAGCGAGGATCTTCAGCATCAGCCATTCGCAGTTCTCGAGGTGGCTCTGCTGGAGTTCGGAGCGGCCAGATGTGGGGATGACCATTTCTGCGCGCTTCCACTGGGTCGGCACATACGAAAACTCGCCGGTGTCCGCATTATTGAAATACATCACCTTGAACCGGACGGCCTCACGCAGATCCAAGAACGAGGGGTCGTTGCTCTTCACGGCTTTGGGATGCCACCGGTAACCGATGGGATAGATGCGGCATTTGGGGCCTTTTCCGCCCTTGACGCCGATGGAACGGGCGGAGAGCGAGATTTTGTACTTCTTTTTCGGGTCGAAGCGGATGGGGGCGGAATAAACCTGGACACCTTGGTTGATGCAGACCTCGTGAACCGAGGCGTCGAGCTTCAGGACGTGGGGGCGCATGGAAGCCTTGTCTTCGGTCACGGAGACAAAGGTGTGGTTTTTCTGATACCACTTGTTATGGTCAAAGACATAGATCCAGTGGTTCAAGGGATCGGCGGCATCGTCGAAATGACCGTTTTTGAGGAGGTTAAGCGACTCGTCCGGCTTCTTTTGGGAAAAGGAGGGAAGCGCCGCGCCCAGTGAGACGCACAGGGCAATGGTTACCGAGAGAGTTTTTTTTCTGTTCATGGTTTCTCCTGCAAACCGGGTGACTCACGCCATGTTCCGCAGTTTTCTAATGATCCATTCTACCGATAACAGGGCGATCAGGCAAGCGAGGACAAAAGGCGACTGCCACAGCGAACGGTATTCGAGCTTGCGTTCGCGCCGCTCGCTGACGCGCAGATCCTGAAGGGCGGCGTCCAGTTCTTCCAGTGTTCCGTAACGGCCTCCGCTGGAGCGGGCGAGCGCCTTGAGAACCTTCTCGTTGATGGGCTTGAGCGCCATTTCTTGCGACGTCGCCCGCACGGTAAAGAGGCAGGGGGAGGACTCGATGGACTTGCCGTCGATTTCGACCGTGGCGACAGCCCTGTAGTTGCCGGGCTCATCCGGAGTGAACTTGGACACATAACCCGGAATTTCCGCGCCGCCTGTGGCTTGGATAGTGCGGCCGGTCATCGAGAGGGGGATCACGCGGTTGGAGGGCGTCGTGATGTTACAGGCGACCTTCCACGCTTTACGCGTCTCGGAGGGGGGAACCACGAGGCGGCTCTGAAGAATGGCGGGATCGCCGACCGCGATGGTTCCCGCGTCGGTGAAAAGTTCGAGATGGTAGTTGTCCAGATCGCTTTCCGAGGGCGACATCCATTGGATGATCTGACGCCAGAATTTGGAATAAGGCTTTTCTTCCCCGGGCTGCAAGACCCACCGCCAGAGCGAGTCGGTGAGGACGGCCAGAACCTTGCCTTGACCATAGACGCGTGACACGAGGATGGGCTGGCGTCCGCTGTCGGTCTGGGCTTCCGCCAGTGCGAAGGCGCCGCCGGAAAGGGTCGCGCCGGTGAAGACCGAGAGGACAGGGGGCAGTTCGGCGGGCATGTCGGGATTGTTTGCGAGAGCCGGGTGGGCGCGGCCTTCCGCGGTCCACGCCACGCTGAACCGGCCCTCGACCGCGGGTGCGCCGGCGCGGGTAAACGGCAGCAGTTTGCTCAGCTCCGTTTTGCTGATCCCCTTTTCTCCCCACAGCTTTTGCCCGCCGAGCAGGATCAGGCTGCCGCCTTTCTCGACGAATTCGAGGATGGTGCGGCAGTGTTCGGGAGAGATGGCCTCGGAATCGAAGTCGCCGAGGACGATGATTTTGTTGAGGCGGAGCTGGTCAAGCGTGAGGTCGAAGGTCAAGCCCTGGCGGTTCCCGTACGCGACCCATTCCTTGGTGCCGGGCATCTTGCGGTTCGGCATCTGGAAGAACGCCAGGGGGGTGATATCTTTGTTGGCGAAGAGGGCTCGGGAGAGGTGTTTGCTTTCAAAGCGCGGAACGTCTTCGAGGAAGAGCACTCGGTTTTTGGCATCCAAGACATCCACGGCCACAACCATTTCGTTGTCGTTCGTTTGAACTTCCCCCGGCAGTTTCGGGATACGGACGGTGTACATTTCGGTGGTGATTTCGGGGTGGGGCAATTTGAATTGCACGTCGCGGCTGCCGCCCTCGGGCGGCAACTGGACGGCGATTTTCTCCACTTCTTTGCCGGCCTTGAGCAACAGGACGGGGAAGGGCTCGCCCTTGCCGCCCTGTCCCGCGACCGTGACGGTCATGGCCGTGTCCCATCCGACGATGGTCCGGCGCGGAGTGTCCACGTTATCCACCCGCATGTCGGGCGTGTCGTCGGCGATGCCGGGTTTTTCGAGCTGGGCGACGTAGAGGGGCGCTGCCCAGCCCGCTTCGGACCAGGTGTCTTTCTTTTCGCGCGTGTCGACCGCGTCGGAGAGCACCAGAACGCCCGCGAGTTCCTGACCGCGCAGGCGGTCGAACAGGCGGGTCAGGCTCAGGTTGAGATGCGAGGATTTGCCCTCGGGCTTCAGGGTTTTGGCCTGATCGAAGGTGATCGGCGTGTCCAAGTCGGCATGGAAGGGATAGACCTCCAGCAGACATTTCGCGCGGAGAACTTTTGCCCAGGACTTGTCGAGCATGGCCATTGCGGATTCCCAGCGGGTCCGTCCTGCGGTCTCGTCGGCACTCTG
>JALHET010000224.1 GCA_022839525.1 Lentisphaerota bacterium | reverse complement strand
CCTGTCCCGCGTGTCGCTATCGGTACTCATGTTTCGGATCAGAAAGGCGTTGAAAAGCTGCATGGAGCGGCTTTCGGCTCGGTCGGACACATGGACTGAAGATGACGAACGCACATTTGCAGACCAGTTGGAAGCCCTGTTTGACGGAACCGCCACCTACGCTGAACGATGTGCGTTGGCGGCTCGGATGGCGCACCGGCCCGAGCTCAAACGCATGTATGTGAACCACGCCTACCTGCACGCTTTGTTGACAGACTGCGGGTTAGCGAGGGGGACAGCACCCGCCCGGGCCGGACTCCGTACGACAGGCTGGCGGCGGGTTGCCGTGCCGCTGACGGCAGCGGCGTGTGTGATTTTGGGAACGCTGATCGCCGTCCGCCGGAACACCTGTCAGGCGATCATGGCGGAAGCCTACGGCGATGATGATGCCTGGCTGGCAGAGCTCACTCCGCTTGACCTGCAGGCATACCAAGAAAACATGGGGTTTGTCCCAATCCCCGCCGAAACGGAAGTCCCCCAGAAGTACGAGCCGGGGTCGATCCCCAACCCCGGGGCAGGAATCGAGATCGTCGAGATAGAACATCAGGACGGTCACTCTCGCCTGCTGGCCAAGGGTGACCAAGTGTGGCGCGAACATCTTACCATTGATGCCGGCAAAATGGTTTTTCGTCTTGCGACCGGCGTGCAGGTGACGCTGTTTGGCCCCGCCGAACTGCATCTACACGACGAGCACGCGGTGTCGTTGGCATCTGGCACATTGCTGGTCGAGTGCGGGGAGCATCCGCTGCGCGTCTCAGTCCCGGGGCTTTCGGTTCAGAGCCGGCATGTCACCTTCTGTGTGAATGCGTCGGCAGAACGATGGACTGACGTGATGGTGGCCTCGGGGACGCTGCAGGCGGCGTTTACGACGTGCGGGCGTCTGGGACACATTGCGGCGGGCGACGGGGTGCGACTGTCAGCCGGACACGTTGCCCGGCGCTTCAGATGCCTGCTCCCAGAGGACAAACTGAGGGATCGATTATTTGCAGGCCAATCGCTTATTACAATGCGTGACAGGAGGAAATCATGAGGATGAGGTTCAAAGACGAAGGAGTCTTGTTTGCGGCCTTGGCGGCCACAGCCGTTTCAGGTCTTTGCTTACTACGGGCAAACGGTCTGGAGGTGCCGGTCGACACTACGGCAGTACTGGAGGTGAGTGGCGAAGAGCGGATCGCGGCACCTCTGATTGAGGGTACCCTGCGCAAGGAAGGGCCGGGACGGCTCGTGCTGGATGATGCTGACTTCCCCGATGGCAACATGCAAGTCCGCGAAGGAGCGTTGCGGCTTGTCGCGACCAATGCCCCGCCGACGGCGGCACTCCCGGCGTGGATCCCGCAGACGGCCGCGCTCTGGTTCGATGCCACGACCAACGTGGTGACCGGCACCGGAACCAATGGCGTTATTCAGTGGCTGGACGTGCGTGAGGCAGAAACAGTCGCCCCCTATCTTTTCCCGCGCGCCGTACAGCACGAAAACGATCCCATGCCGTTGCTGAGTGCCGCTGATCCGGCGTTGCACGGACAGCCCTATCTGGATTTTGGCGGTTTCGGTAGCGGGCGTTGGCTCAAGTGGGTGAATCCGGATGACACGCGTCTGGCGATCGCCGCCATCCGCCATGCCTTCATCGTCTTCGGTCGGCAGCCGGGTTTCGGATTTCTGCTGGGCGATTGGGATTGGACGCAGCCGGAGAATGTCGGGCATCAGGACTTCCATATCGCGAAATACGACTCGTCCGCCAACGATTGCGCGTACTGGGATAAAATCAGCACGGCCAACGTTGTGCAGTTCGGGCAGACGTATCGGAACGGCCACCGGGTCTGGGATCCCTGGCGCGAACGCCCCGAGGCGGGTTATCAGCTTTTTGCGGTCGCCACAGCCGGAGACGCATACGCATCGAATTTCTGTAATGACCGCAACTTCAAAGCCGGACAGCCGTCCGCGCTGATCGACCGACAAGGCGGGCCGCGTTATTGCGAGGTCATGATTTTCACCAATGTGTTGACGATGGCGGAACAGAAGGCTGTCTCGGACTATCTCACCGAAAAATGGCTGACGCGCCTGCCGACGGTCGGACGGGTTGAAAGCCTTTCGGGAACGCAGGTCGAAGCGCTGGTCGGGGCAGGACACACCTTGCGAGTTGACGACGCGGCAGGTGAAGGGCTGCTGGTCAAAAGCGGCCCCGGCCCCCTGCATCTGCTTCACGATGCCGCCCTGCCCCGAGGTGCGACGCGCATAGACGAAGGAACCATCGTCTCGGCATCGCAACGCTTTGACCGAGGCCTCGCTTTGACCGCAGGCGGGCAGGAACTGTTTGCCGCGACCGGCACGGTGCAGCGTGCGGCGCTCGGCGACACGGGCATGGTGCGCAAGTCAGGCAGCGGCGAGCTGACCTTAGAGTCGGTCGGGGGCGCGGTGGCGCGGATCGACGTCTCCGCAGGCACGCTCCGCCTGAGTCCACCATTGGCCTTGACTTCGGCTGTCAACCGTGCGGTCATCCCGAACTCCGGATTCGAGGAGCATCCCGCCGTCACTCAAAACTCAGGCCTTTGGCAGACCGGCCTGACTCCGGACGGCTGGCAGCTCATCACGGACGGCGACGGCAAAGGCGGCATCACGCTGGACACCGCAAACACGCCGTGGGTGGCCCAGGACGCGATCCCCGAGGGCGGCAGCGCGGTGTTCTTCCAATATCACGGCGGCATCAAGACCACGGTGCAGATCCCCCGCAGCGGCTTCTACCGGCTCTCTTTCCAGGCGGCCGCGCGGTATGACTCGAGTGCATATCGGCAGCATGACTTCGGCGTGTGGCTCGGCACCCGGCAGGTGGCCGTGGCCAAAACCTATTTCCCCGTTTTTGAGCGGTTCGAGTTCGTGACGCCCCGCCTCACCAACGGCACCTACGAGCTGCGCTTCCAAGGCATCGTCAGCACCGTCAACCGGGCCTCCGTCATCGACGATGTGCGGCTTGACTTTCTGGAAGACGGGACGTTTGCCGAGATCGCCAACGCCGGCTTCGAATACTCGGATCACCTGGGCACCGCCAGCGGCACGGCGACCTACCAGTTCGCGCCGGGCAACGCGGGCTGGACGTTTGACGGGCCAACCAACACCAGCGGCATCACTGAATCCATCGGCTGGGTGGCGCCGCGAGTCTCCATCGCGCGCCGGACGCCGGAAGGCCGACGCTGCGGATTCATCAAGGGCAGCGGTCGGATCGGCCAGACGATCGCCTTCCCGGCGACAGGCGCAGTCTACCGGCTCGCCATCCAGACGGCGTCACGCGAAGGGTATGAAAACCACACCTTCCGCATCCTGTTGGACGGCGAACCGCTGCTCGCCTATCAGCAAACCCATCAGACCTATTTCCAGCCGCTGGAGATCACGCTGCCGCCGGCGACCAACTGGACGGCCGACCTCGTGTTCGAGGGGCTGGACGCCGACGAAAACGCAAACCGGTTTTCCCTGATCGACGCGGTGCGCGTCTTCCGCATCGGCCCGGCGGCGCTCTCCAATGGTAGTTTCGAGGTAACCACCTCACTGCCGGACGGCGATTACAGCAGCTATGCGACGCTGTGCGAAAACGCGGGCTGGATCTTCGAGGCGGACGCGGCAGACCGGAAGCCGGGCATCAGCGGGCGGCATGCCTATTTCGGGCTCCCCTGCCACGGCGGAAGGATGGCGTTTTTGCAGGGCCAGGCGGTGATCCGTCAGACGGTGACCCTGCCTGAGGCGGGGACGTATGCCCTTTCGTTCTTCGCGGCCTCGCGCATCGCGCCGTGGCAGGGCTACACGTTCGAGGTCTGCTGGGCTGGTAGACGTATCGGCGTCGTGTCGGTTGAAACGGGACTCTATCGCAGGTATCGCTTCCGCCTGCCCCGTGTAAAGGTGGGCGAAACGGTCGAACTCATGTTTCGCGGACTGACCGGAAGCACCAAGGGCGCCCTGCTCGACGATGTGACTCTCGAACGACTGGATGTCTGTGATGCTGCGGCGCTACTGCCGCCGACTGTTGAAATCAACGTTGCCGAGGGCGCACGTCTGGAGCTGGATTTTGAA
>JALHET010000223.1 GCA_022839525.1 Lentisphaerota bacterium | reverse complement strand
GGGACCTTTAATGTCCTGCATCTCTTGGCGGATTTCGAGAAAGTCGGCGGAAAGGTGCGGGAGGAAGTTGGGGTGGAGCGGCTCGTTGTTTTCGGCATAAGGGTCGGGCAGTTCCGCTATGGCCACCGAGAGCGTCACGGTAAACGGTTCTTCAACGAGCACCGATGTGGAAGAGGCTGTGACGGCGGCGATGACCGTGTCCTGTTTCTCGATGCCCGCCACCTGCACGGTGACGCCCGGATGGGTATAGGTTTTTTCCCCGGCCTTGACGCGGATGGAGCCGGTCGTAAAGGTGCCTTCGTTTTTGGGCTTGATCTGATACGCAAACACGCGTCCCTCAAAGGATTCGCGGGTCATGCGCCCGTTAATGATGGAAATGTTTGACCGGCTGTTGCTGTGCTGGCCGAGAAACTGAACGTCGGACGACGGAACGGTGGAAAGGTCAGGCGTTTCGATGCCTCGGTCTGCGCCGTTGACTTCGATTGTGAGATTGAAACTCTCTCCCAAATAAATGGTTGGGCGGGAGGGCGTGACGTTGAGAGAGACTTCCGCGAGAACGGGGAGGGCAAAGAAGAGGAGCGGCGATAGAATCGAACGGTGCGACAGAATCGTTTTGCCCAATTCTGCCGATACTGTCGATCTTGTCGCTCTTTGCTTTCTCCGGAACATAGGGTTTACCAGTCGCGTTCGGAAGGGGACATGGGGAGCTTTCGCATTTTTTCCTTTTTGTCATTCTCGTGCTCCTTCTCGCGGTCGAGGGCACGGCGCAGAACTTCCTTCACGTCTTGGGGCGGCTCTGGTTTCTTTTTCTGTTTTTGCTCCTCTTTTTTCTGTTCTTCCTGTTTCTGTTCTTGAGGTTGTTGCTGTTGATTCGGCTGTTGCTGTGGTTGCGGGTTCGGGTGTTGCTGGTTCTGTTGCTGTTGGTTCTGGCTTTTCTGCTTGGGCAACAGTTCGCGGATCTCGAGCAGATCCTTAAGAGCCTGCTCCTGTAGTACGGTACGCTCGTGTCCCTGCGGGTTCTTGCCAATGATTTCGGCTTGGAGTTTTTCCGCGTGGGTTGCGAGCTCCACGATTTTTGCCTGATCTTCAGCGGTGAACGGCGGCAGATTGGTGTCGGCCTTCGCCTGTTGCTGGTACTGCTGTGCCCATTCGGGGAAACGCTCGCGGAACAACTGGGTGAGTTGCCAGGCCTCATGTTGCGTATCGCGGTTTTCCAGATAACGGCAACGGCCGATGAGTTTCTGGAGGGCATTGCTTTGGCAGAGGATGTCCTCATCGAGGGCGGCTGGCGGCATTGCGACCGCTTTCCAGAAGGCGTAGACCAGCGGTTCTGCCTGCGCGGTATCATTTGCCGCTTCAGGCATCAAATCCTGCAAGGCGGCGTGGGCGCCCTTCATGCTATCCCGGGCGAGTTCAACGTGCTGGGAAAAGAGCGACTGCTGCTGCTGGTTGGTGACGGCTTGCAGGATATGCTGTTTGAGCGGTATCCACAAGTCGGCCTGTTTCTCCTGTCGCTTGGCGAGTGCCTCGGCTTTACCGATCAGAGCCGGCGCATCATTCGTGAAGACGGAAGAGGTTTCTTCGAGGATTGCACGTTGCTCGGTGAGCATCGTGCCCAAGAGCTGGTCGGGCGGGGTTTGCCCGTGTTCCTTCATCACCTTGGCGATGTGGGCGGTTTCACGCGCCTCGGCGAGCGGTGAGACGGCGCGGGTCAGATTGCGGTTACGCCGCTCGTCTTTCGGCGTGTCGCGCAGGGAGCGTTGGAATCCGGCGGCGGCCTCCTCGAGCGCGTCGACCTTGGCTGCGGGATCTTCCGCGCCCTGCGCCTTTGCTTTTTGCATCAGGAGTTTGCCAAGCAGCTCGCCCGCCTTCGCACCGTTCTTTCGGGAGGTCAGCAGCGGGCGCAGAGTCTCCACGGCTTTATCCAGGTTTTTGGCCTGATAGTAGGCGAAGGCGGCGTTGTAACGGTAGGTCTCGGTCGCTTCCAAGTCGGCGCCTCGGGCGGCGGAGAGAAACGCTTCAGCGGCTTCTTCAGGCTTGCCCTTGCGGAGCAGGGATTGAGCCGCACGGGCACCGGCACGTCCGGGCTCGACCACGATGGGCGGGCGGTTTGTGGAAGGAGAAGTGAGGGGAGGGGCATGGGAAGTTGGAAAGCCGGGGGTTGAGAGCTGGGGGTCGAGAGTCGAGTTTGTTTGGGCAAAGCCAGCAGAAAGGAACGATACGGCGATGGCTGCGGCAACCGCCACAGGAGCCGTGCGGGTTCGGTTGCCGCAGAGACGGCCGCGGCTGAACCAGGCGGCCGCAAGCAGAGAGAGCACCGCAGGAAAAAGGAAAAACTGGTAACGTTCCTGATAGCGATTCTCGATCTGTTCCTGTTGCTCCTTGGCGGCGATCTGGCGCAGGTGGCGGCGGTAGATCGCGCCAAGCGTGGTGTGTGCCGTGCCGGCCGTACCGAGCGGGATATAGCGTCCGTTGGAGGCCGCTGCGATGGCGGAGAGCGTTTCTTTGACGAGTTTCGTTTTTACGGCGGTTCCCTTGAATAGCTGGACGCCTTTGTCGCCCTCTCCCGGAATGGTGGTACCGGACTCGTCGCCGATACCGACCGTGAAAATCGGGATGTTGCGCTTGGCGGCGTCGGACGCCGCCTCAATCGCGCCGCCCTTGAGATCCTCACCGTCGGAAATGAGCAGGATCGCGTTATACTCGTCGAGGGCGGGGTCGAGCGCTTCGAGCGCTTTACGGATCGCGTCGCCAAGATTGGTTTCGCCGCGCGGCGCGGATTCGGGGTTTACGCCATCGAGCGCTTGGCGGAGGAAGGAATAGTCCGTGGTGAGCGGGCAGAGCAGGCTGCCTTTGCTGCGGAAGGCGAGCAGTGCGGCACGGTCGCCCTTGAGGTCTTCAATGAGATCCATGATATCGGTCTTCGCGCGTTCGAGACGGTTAGGGTGGACGTCGGCGGCGAGCATGGAACGCGAGACGTCGAGGGCGATGACAAGGTTGCGTCCGCGAGGAGCGTGAGACCGGTAAGTACCAGTACGAACTGGATGTAGAACGTGGCTTTCGGCTGTGCCGGCATCAGTTTTTCCTGCAGTGCGGGAGCGATGAGCAGGGAGAGGCGCCGTTGCGCACGGCGGTAAAGCCATAGCCAGATCACGCCGACGACCGGAATGACGGAGAGCAACAGCAACAGCCATGGGAAAACGAACCTCATTACAGGAGCCTCCTCGTCAGGTTCATGTTGAGGGTGAGGGCGAGAGCGACGAGCGCTGCACCCCAGAGCAGAAAACGGACAAAGTGTTCATCAAAGCGCTGGTAAACCTGACGGTCGATTTTGGTTGTCTCGAGGGTGTTGATCTCCTCCAGCGCGTTTTTCAGACCGTCGTTGTCCCGCACGCTGAAGTAACGGCCATTGGTTTTTGCGGCGATGGATTTGAGTTGGGACTCATCGAAGGTGGCATCGGCATAGGCGATGGTTTCACGCCCGAAGATGTCGCGCGCTTTGAAGGGTGTACGGTTGTTGGAGCCCACACCGATGGCATAGACACGTACGCCGGTCTTGGCGGCGGCATCGGCGGCCTGATCCGGCGTGATGATGCCGGTGTTGGATTCGCCGTCGGAGAGCAGGATGATGATGCGCGTCTTGGGCTCGGCGTCGGTGAGACGTGCCACGCCGGTGGCCAGTCCGTCGCCGATCGCGGTGAGCGTTTCTTCCTGATCGACCGGGCGGCCTTGCGCGTCGGTCTGCGCACAGGGGATCTCGACGCCTTTGAGCACATGGACGAGTGCGCGGTGATCCGCCGTGAGGGGTGCGCGGGTCGAGGCGTAGCCGCCGAAGGTGACGAGGCCGATCAGGTCATCGGGACGCGCTTTGACGAACTGCGCGAACATTTCCTTCACGACATCGAGTCTGGTTTTGTAGTTTTGGGGCGAAGGGGAGAGATCGAGGGCTTCCATGGAACCGGAGACATCGACGACCATGCCGATGGCGATCGCGTTGACGGAACGGCGTTCGCGGGTCAGCGTGGTGCGCGGACGGGCGGCCGCGATGATGAGCAGAAATGAGCCGGCGAGAAACAGCGGCGGCACAGTACGGGCCAGCGCGACGCGCCAGCCCGCGGTCTTGGCAGGCAGGCGGTGCGTGGGCGCAAAGAGAACGCCCGCACGTTTGCCGGTGCGGTACAAACGCCAGACGGCCGCGGCCCACGGCAGCAGCAGGAGAAAAGCGTATGGTGTGACAAAGGTCATGGGGGGATTAGTTCGGCCCGGCCGCGGACGCATCCCTCTCAATATAGGTGCGGGCTTTGGCCGTGGCATCATCGGTCATTGCAGGCGTTGCTTTCTGTCCGGCGAATTTTACAAGATCGGCGGACTCGAGAAAGGTGCGGAGCTTGGCGAGCACTTCAGCGGTAAAGGTTGGGTGGTGGGCGGCCTCGGCCAAAAACTCCTGAGTCGTCTGCTCAGGCGCGCGGATGCCATGAGACCGCTCGATGTAACGGCGCACGACCATGGTCAGTTCAATGTAAAAATCTTTGAAGAGTCCCCGGCCCGGCAGGTTGCGGCTCAGTAGGCGCTGGAGTTCCGCCATGGCGCGTTCGCGCGGGGACATGCGGTACTCGCGCACACGGCGCGAGAGTTTTGTAAGCCCGAAAAGGATTGCGGCGAGCGCGGCGATACCGCCGAGCGCGGCGAACATCCAGAACGTGACGGTTTTAGCCGTGGGCGGTATCCATTCGGGTTCGGGGGTGACCTCAGGGTCACCCGTTACAACCGGGCGCGGGCCTTCATCGGGGAAGAGCACCGGTTTCGTGGCGAAGGAAAAGACCTGAGGGGGCGCGGAACGCTTGTCGTGTGCCGTGACGGCGAACGGCGCGAGCCGGTAACGTTTGGCGGCGGGCTCGGGGATCAATCGCCAGCGGTAGGTCTGGCGCGTGCGTCCGTTGGCTTCGACTGGGTCAGAGGCAAAGTCTTCGGCCGTGCTAAAGCCGGAGAAGCGGTCACGCAGATCGGGCAGCGTGACCGTCAGATGCGAGGGGGCTTCAACCGTGAGAGTCAGCATCAGGTCTTCGGCGGGCGAGACCTTGTCGGGCGTCGCGTCGAGCTTGATGGAGACGTCGCCGTTTGAAAGGTCGCTGGTAAAAGCGAGGAGAGAGGCAATAGGTAATAGGAAATAAGTAATAAGTGGGAGCGCTTGCCTACTGATGACGGGCAAGAAGCTTGCGCTTTCGGTAACGCTATGGGAACGTTTTCTCATGGCGATTGTTGATTAGCTGTTCGTTCTTGGCTATTACCTTTTTTTTGCGCGGCGGCGGAAGAGCGCACGCACGTCGTCGATGTACGGGGCATCGGTGGAGAGCCGGATGGAATCGATGCCGGTTCGTTTCAAGAAACGCAGGATCTGCTCGTTCTCGGCGGAGGCTTGCGAACGGAAGGCGTCGCGCACGGAGGAGGACGACGTGTCTACCAGCAGCAACTCGCCGGATTCGGGATCCTGCAGTTCGATGAGCCCCACATCAGGCAGGGCAGATTCGCAAGGGTCGGAGATTGGACAGGCGATGACGTCGTGGCGACGCGCGGTAACCCGAAGCTCTTTCCCGTACCCGGTATCCTGAAAATCCGAGACGAGAAAGACGACGGCTTTACGTTTCTGAACGTTGTTGAGAAAACGCAGCGCAACGGTGATGTCCGTGCCCTCACGCGTTTCATCGGCGGCGAGCACCTCACGCACAAGGCGCATAACCGCTGTGCGGCCTTTGCGCGGCGGGATGGATTTGAGGATACGGTCGCTAAAGAGGATGAGCCCGATCTTGTCCTGGTTGCGGATGGCGGTCATGGCCAGCAGGCAGGTGATCTCTGCGGCGAGTTCGGATTTCGACCGCGTGCCGGAACCGAAGATCTGCGATCCTGAGACGTCAACCAGAAACATGACCGTCAGTTCGCGTTCCTCCGAGAAGCGTTTCACATGGGGCAACCCCGTGCGGGCGGTGACGTTCCAGTCGATGGAGCGCACATCGTCGCCGGGCACATAAGGGCGCACTTCATCGAACTCGACGCCTTGGCCTTTAAAGACTGAATGGTAATCGCCCGAAAGGCGGTCGTCGATCAGGTGCGTGGTGAGGATTTTGATCTTCCTCACCTGTTTCATCAGTTCTGTCGTGTCGATGGGCATCAGGAATAAGTAAGAGGTAATACGTAAGAGGTGTTAGGGTAAATGGGGCGGGCGAATTCCTTTTACCTCTTGCGTATTACCATAAACCCGCATCACGGCACGGGGATTTCGCTAAGGATTTGGGTGATGACCATGTCGGTCGTAACCTCTTCGGCTTCGGCCTCGTAGGTGAGCATGATGCGGTGGCGCAGCACATCGTGGGCGATCTCCTTCACGTCTTGAGGTGTGGCGTAAGCGCGGCCGTGCAGCATCGCGTTGGCGCGTGCCGCAAGGTTGAGGTAGAGCGTCGCGCGCGGTGAACCGCCCATTTGGATCTGACCCGCGAGCGCGTCGAGTTTGACCGACTTAGGATTACGCGTGGCGAAAACGATGTCGAGAATATAGTCTCCGACTTTCTCGTCGCAGTAAACCTGTTCCAGCGTATCGCGCAGTGTCTGCACGTCGTCGGCACTGATCACGGCCTGTACGGTCGCGGTTTGCTTCTGAGTAAAGCGGTTCATGATACGGCGTTCGTCGTCGCGGGAGGGATAGGTAATGACGCACTTGAGCATGAAGCGGTCAACCTGTGCCTCAGGCAGGGGATAGGTGCCCTCCTGATCGATGGGGTTTTGTGTGGCCATCACGAGGAAGGGCACGGGCAATTTATAGGTGTGTTCGGCGATGGTGACCTGATGTTCCTGCATCGCTTCAAGCAGGGCGCTTTGCACCTTGGCAGGGGCGCGGTTGATCTCATCCGCGAGCAGGAGGTTGGTGAAGACGGGGCCTTTCTTGGGCGTGAAGGTCGCGTCCTTCGGATTATAGATCATGGTTCCGATGACATCAGCGGGTAAGAGATCCGGCGTGAAGGAAATACGCTGGAACTGCAATCCCAACGCATCGGCGAGCGTGCGGACGGAGAGGGTTTTGGCAAGGCCCGGAACACCTTCGAGCAGGATGTGTCCGCCGGTGATCAGTGCGATGATGAGGCGGT
>JALHET010000222.1 GCA_022839525.1 Lentisphaerota bacterium | reverse complement strand
GCGAGCCAGAGCGTGAAGGAGATGCCGAGGAAAACGGAAAGAGCTTTGGGTGTCATGTCCGTGTCCCTCCCGTCATTTGATAATGATCCGCGCGCCGTCGGGGCCGGCGGCGGGCAGGGCGTGCGTCGCCGACACCTCGCGGTCGGCGGTCGCGGGCTCCGGCCGGCGCGGCACCTCAAGAGTGGCGGCACCCGCCGCCAGCGCGGTTGCGGTGATGGCAGTGACTATGGTTATTACGTTGTGCTTCATCTCGTTCCCTTCGTTCGGTCCTCCGGCAGGGAAAAGGCGCGGACCCCGCTCCGTGCCACAAACGAGGGACCACTAAGACCCTTGGCGAAGCCCGGCGGCGGGGCCGCGCCCGATCGGGCGCGTCCCCGCGCGTCCCGCTTCGCCGTATAATTAGTGGATTTTCGTTTGAAGCGTTCTGCGCGAAAGCGCAACAATCAAATCAGTCTGTGGGGTCCGGTCTTTTCCGCATGCGTTGTCCTTGTTAATTCAATCAGTCCAGCCAATCACCGGGATAGGGAGGTTCGCAACCGTTTTTTTCAGGTTGCGGGTTACAGGTTACGGGCTACACGTTACGGGTTGCGGATTGCAGGTTGCGGATTGCGGGTTTTGGCGATTCATCCTGTCTACCTGCCATACCTTGAGCGTTGAACGCTTTTATCCGTACACGAAAACGCGAGCGGGTGCGGGGAAGCGACCGGTTTGACTCTTTTTCAAAAGTCCGCTTGCGGATGAGTCAGCCCATCTGCTACAGTGTCACATATCGCAACGTTTTGTTGTGTCATTGTATTCCGGGTGCAGGGGCAGCGAGCCCTTGCAGGTAACGAGATGGTCGGGCCGCCATCCATGGATTGCGCGTTCAGCGCAAAGAAAATGGGTGGCGCGTTATGGAAGACCAGAAGAATGCGGAATACAGCAGAGAGGCGGTTTGCCTTTCTCGTCTTTACCGGATGTCTGCGGGCAACGCCGTTCTACCCTTCTTCCCCTGGCCGGATGTGTTGCCGTTTGGCTCGCGATCCGTGTCGTCACTCTTTTCTCAGGGAGCTGACGCGTGAAACCCGTGAGAAAACCTCTTGGCCCGTTTTGGAGTGCGGTCGTGTGGCTGGGAAAAGGCATGACGGCTATTTCATGCGTCGGTGTGGCCACGATCATGGTCGTCATCTGCGCTGACGTGGCGCTGCGGATCGCCGGGCATCCCTTGGCGGGCGTGTACGACATTGTTCGTGTGGCAGGCGCGGTCACCATTGCGTGTGCGCTGCCGCTCACCACCGCGATGAAGGGTCATGTGGCGATCGAGTACTTTTTCCGGAAACTGACTCCGGGGTGGCGCGTCGCCGTGGATTCGGTGATGCGCGTGTTGATGATCGGCGCGTTTTCTTTGGCGGCGTACGGGTGCGTGGGGTACGGTCTCCGGTTCCTGCGGAACAGCCAGGTGACGGACACGATCCAGATCCCGATTTTCTGGGTGCCCTGGCTGATGGCCGTGGCTTTCGCGGTGACGGCGATGGTGGTGGTGTTCCATCTGGTGTATCCCGGACGGGAACTGGTCCGGTCATAAGGGGAGAATGGGGGAATGGGCAACATGCTGCAAAAGGTGAGAAGGGGGTTTATCCGTTCTGTGGAAGTCCTGTTGATCGTGTTGGTGGCGGTGATGACGCTGACGGTGCTGTGGGGTGTCTTCACCCGTTTTTGTCTCGGAAGCCAGGCCGCTTACACGGATGAACTGGCGCGTGTGCTGCTGGTGTGGATATCAATGATCGGCGCCGCATTGGCGTTTGGCCAGAAAGCCCATCTGGGCGTCGACTATGTCGCTTCAAAACTGCATCCCGAGGCTCGCAAAACGCTCAGCGTCATTGTGCAACTGGTGATTCTGTCGTTGGCCCTGATCGTGTTCGTTATCGGCGGTTGGGCACTGTCGGTGGGGCAGATGGGGCAACCGTTGCCGACCATGCCGTGGCTCACTCGGGGCATGGTGTACATTTCCATGCCGGTCGGCGGTGTGCTCATCATCCTGTTCGCGCTGGAGAACGTGGTTGAAATCGTCCGGACGCCAGCCGAGAAGCTGGGCGCGCAGACAAAGTCGGAAGGGTAAGCCCGCTGGCTGGTTATCGCGCTTGCCCGAAGGTAACCTTTTGGATTCTGCCGCGCGCCATCGGCGCAATCCAGTTGCGGGTCAAGCGGTGTGTTGGGCGGCACGCCCGCTGACCCACCCGTGCTCGGCGACGATGCTGTCGACCACATCTGCGGGACGGATGGCGGGCGGAAGAACCTCGAACGTGTAGGTCTCGATCTCCAGCGGGTAGTTGTGTTCCGCCGTGTGCGCGAAGAATTTGGGCGTGAGGTCGTCGTGGGTCGAGCCGAGCGTTCCGTCACCTTCATAGAAAAGCGGTACATGGAAGTGTGTGCGCAATTCGCGGCCCGCATATTGACGGGCAATCTCCAGCGTCTCATGTGTGAGGTCCGGCAGGGAAACGGTCTGGCCGCGAGGCAGGCGGATTTTGGTCTGGTGCAGATAGACCGGATCGATGAACCCGGCGAGCCTCGCGAGCGACGCGTCGCCGACAACGGTGCGGACGGCGGCGCTGAGCTGGACGCGCGCGACGCGGATGCAGGCGCTCTCGAAACGGATGAGCGCGGTGAGCGGGTCTTCGAATTCGACCGCGAAGTGGCAGGTGTCGAAGCAAAGTCCGATATACGTCCGCAGCAGCGTCTCGGCCTCGTCCGGCGTGCGGCGCTGATGGGCGCAAAGCCAGCGCTTGCCTTCGGTCAGAAGCCCGTCTTCGAACCAGGCGATCACCTCGTCCGTGTTCGCCAGCAGGCAGTCGGGCTCGGGCTCGAGGGCGAGGACGATCTCGCGGCCGGTCTCCGTTTTTAGGCCGTGCAAAAATTCGGCCATGACCGCGAGGTGGCGGACAGGAAGGGAGGGGGAGGGGGCAGGTTTGGGGTTACGGGTTACGGGTTTCTGGTTACACGTTACGGGTTGGGTGGAGGTTTTGTAGCCGAGGGGGACGGTGGAGATGTTGCCGGCCTGGCCTTCGGGCAGGAGCGATGCGAGGAGTGTCGCGAGGCGTCCGGTGTAGTTCAGCCGTTCGGGCGTGAACCAGTCGGGCCGGTAGACGGAGGTTTTGACAGCCGTGTGGTGGAAGGCGCCGTAGGGGAACCCGTTGATGCCGGTGACGAAGAGACCGTTGTCCCCGAGCAGGTCGCGGAACATTTCCAGCGCGGCGGGGCTGGCCAGCTCTTCCGCGGCCGCGGCGGAAAGGCGCAGTCCGAGCGGGTAGGGGGCATCGGGCGCGACGCGGGCTTTCACCGCAAGCGCGTGCCGCCGGATGGAGGCGCAGACCTCGGGGAGGCTCTCGCCGGGGTGGATGTTGAGGCAATAGGGGATGGTCATGATCATGTCCGCCGCTGAACGCGCGCCGCCCATGTGCCGACGCCATCGGTCATTTGTTTTTACACAATAATCCAATTGCCCCGCATTGTCAGCCGTGAAATCGCACTGCAGATAGAATCCCGGGAATGGGGGCAAGGCCGATTTTTTTTGGGCGCATCCGTTTCTTTTGGGTGATTTTACACAAAAGGGTTGCGACATGCTTTTCGGTGCCCCCGCACAAAAAGTTCAAAATTTTGCCAAGCATTCTCGGTTTCACGTATAGCCCCGAAGGGCTGGCGAGCCTGATTTTTTTGGAAAGTCCTTTTTGTTGCTGCCCTTGACTCGTCCGTCCGGATTATGTATCCTTTGAACACAAGTGAACAAAAGGAAACATGACATGCGTGGTGCAAACAGAGACGGCTTTTTTGCTCTCCGCCGCTGCAGGGAAAATTGATTTCTTCCCTGAGTCGATGCGGATCCGGATGGACAGCCTGCTGGAACGCACGGGGAGCGAAGTTGTCCCCGCGCCGTTGCGGAACACGCCGGCAGGTGCGGCCACGGAGAAGTTTGCTGCCGCAACCCGTACGTCTGCCGCGCCTTTGAGCGCGTTCGGCTGCTACAGGATCGGGGAAGACGGGCGGTTGTACCTGATCACAAAAAGCGAGCACTATCATACGCCGCTTGGGCACTCCTTTCCTGGATACGGGTTGCTTGACCGGGCGCGTGAATTGGGGATTCCCAACGCGACGCACAATAACACGCGCGGGTTCATCACCCGCCGTTTGGAAGAGGAGCTGATCCGCACGGCCAACGGATTGTCCTGCGGCGACGCCGCTGGCTTGGCGGAAGTCCTTTCGCGCAAAGATGACCTGTACACGCTGAACCGCGTGCTGAATCTCGAGACAGGCAGCCTTGCGGCAGAGGCGGCTTTGAAGTTGATCCTCGCGCGTTTTTACCGCATGCAGCCTGAATTGCCGCCGCCGCGCTATCATGGCCGTACGCCGGTGATTCTGGTGATGGGCAACGACGATGGCGGATTGCAGGCGAATTATCACGGGACCACGGTGCTGACGCAGATGATGCGCGGTATGTGGCCGGAAGCGCACGCCGCTCTCGACGCGGCCAATGTGTGGAAGGCCGTTCCGATCCGGCCGAACTGCCGCGAGGATGTGGATCGCGCGTTTGCCGCTTACGAGCAGGGCACGTTCAAGATCGCGGGGTTTTTCCACGAGATCATCATGATGAATTACGGCGGACGCCGCCTGACGCGGGCGTTCTTGGAACATGCCCACGCGCTCTGCAAGGAGCACGACGTGCCGACTGTGGTGGACGAGATCCAGTCCTGCATGTGGGCTCCTGAGCTTTACCTGTTCCGCGAGTACGGGTTGACGCCGTCCTGCGTGGCCATCGGCAAGGGGTTCCCCGGCGGCGAGTATCCGGCATCGCGCATCCTGTTCAGTTCGGCGCTGGACGTGATGCCGCAGTTCGGCGCGCTGGTGACCAACGGTCAGGAGGAACTGGCATCGCTGGCCTATCTGGTGACGATGGAATGGGCGCAGGCCAACGAAGCGGTAACGGCAGAGCTGGGCGCGTATTTTGAGAGCCGTCTCCGCGAATTGGCGGCGGAGTTTCCGGACGTGGTCGTGGGTGTGGACGGGTGGAGGCATATGAGCACACTCTGTTTCCGAGGTTTGGCGGAGGCAGGCGCATGTGCAAAAGAACTAAACCGGCGTGGGCTGGACATTAGCGCGCAGACGTACAAGGCGGACTGCCCGCCGGTGGTTCTGGCCAAGTTGCCGTTGATCGCCGACCGGGCTGTGATTGATTTCGTGCTGGACGCCATTCGGTCTGCTTTGAAGAAATGACATGAAGAGAAACCTGTCAGTCACGCGGCTAAAGAAAATCCTGACCCTGTTGGCAGGCCGCGAGGAGGTCAGCGCCGCCGAAATGGCCGAGCATTTTCAGGTTGCGGGCATGACGATCCGCCGCGATCTGGAACGGCTGGCCGCACAGGGGCGGATCATCCGCACGCACGGCGGCGCAATGTTGGCGGCGCCGTCCATGGTGGCCTTCGCGTTCCAAGACCGGCAGCAATCGCGGATGGCTGAGAAAAGGGTCATCGCCCGGGCAGCCGCGCGTCTGGTGGAGCCGGGCATGACGGTGATTCTTGACACCGGCACCACGACGTTGGAATTGGCGCGTTTGCTGGGGGACATTCCTCGCCTCACGGTGCTGACCAGTTCGCTCGCCATTGCCTCGGCACTGTTGTCGCACAAGGATCAGGAGCTGATTCTTCTGGGCGGGACGGTCAACACGAACAGCCCGGATCTCTCCGGGCCGCTGACTTTGGAAAATCTGGGTGCGTTCCGGGCGCAACTTGCCTTTGTGGGTGCGGACGGCGCAGACAGACGCGGATTGTATACGGGCGGGCAACAGACTGCGCAGGTGACGCGCGCGATGATCGCCAACGCCGAACGCGCGGTTCTGCTGGCGGACAGCAGCAAGTTCGGCAAGACCGCCTTTGCCCGTATCGTCGGCTGGGAGGCGATCAGCCATGTGATTGTGGACGACGCTTTGTCCTCCAGAACCCGGACATGGTTGCGACAGAACGTGAAGGAGCTTTCTTTGGTATCGGCCACGAAACAGGAGACGTTATGAAGACGGTACGGTTTGGCATTATCGGGTGCGGTTTGATGGGGCGGGAATTCGCCAGTGCGGCGGCACGCTGGTGTCACCTTGCGGCGATGGATGTCCGGCCAGAGATCGTGGCGGTCTGCGATGCGGATCCCGTGTTTTCCGGCTGGTTTTCCGAGCGTTTCGCTTCGGTCCGCCAGGAGACCCAGAACTATCGTGAACTGCTGGCCAATCCGGAGGTGGAGGCGGTTTATATCGCCGTACCCCATAACCTGCACGGGGAATTCATCGGTGCGGCCATCGAGGCCGGTAAACATGTGATGGCTGAGAAACCGTTCGGTATTGACCTTGCCGCCGGGCGTCAGATCATGGCAAGCTTGAAAAAGCATCCCGGGGCGTTTGTGCGCTGCAGCTCGGAATCGCCCTTCTTTCCGGCTGTCCAGCGGATCGGCAAGATGTTGGAGAACGGGGTTTTCGGCCAGATCATCGAGGCCAATACGGGTTTTCTGCATTCCAGCGATTTAGATCCCGAGAAACCCATCAACTGGAAACGGATCGTCGAATTCAACGGCGAATACGGGGTCATGGGCGATTTAGGCCTTCATGCCTGTCATGTGGGATTCAGGGCGGGCTGGGTTCCGGAGAATGTCCGCGCGCTGCTCAGCAACATTGTCAGGGAACGGCCTGACGGCAAGGGCGGCCGCGTTCCGTGTTTAACATGGGACAACGCGACCCTGCTGTGCGAGACCGTGAACCCGGCTGGAGGGGAACGATTCCCGTGGACCATCAAGACGCAACGGATCGCTCCCGGGCAGAAGAACAACTGGTATGTTGAAATTCTGGGGACGCGGGCCTCGGTGCGGTGGTCGAGTGTCCATGTGGACATCCTGGAGGTCATGACCTGCCAGGACGGGGATCAGGTGTGGGGGCAGATTCAGACCGGTCATGAGACGGCTTTCAAAACGATCACGGGGAATATTTTCCAGTTCGGGTTCACCGATTCGATCTTGCAGATGTGGGCGGCCTTTCTGCACGAACTGCAGCACGGGAAACCCGCACAGCGGTTCGCGGGTTGTGCGACACCGGAAGAGGCTTTGCTGAGCCACCGCCTTTTCACGGCCGCGCTGGAATCACAGAAGGAGTGCCGGGTGGCAACGGTCGTAGACCTGTGAAAAAGGATGCCGGACGATGAAGGACAGTCATGTAACGGGAGCGTGCCTGATCGGGCTGGATCTCGGCACCAGTTCGATCAAAGTGGACATCAGGGTCATAGCCGCCACTCACCGAAACCTGGAAGCCATGGTGCAGGAGGGAACCTTCCGGGAAGATCTCTACTTCCGTCTCAAGGTTTTCCCCATCGTCATTCCCCCTCTGCGGGAGCGGGCACTTGACATACCCACTCTGGTCCAGCATTTCCTGCGCAAGAAAACGGCGGAGATGGGACGCAAGCATATCCCCAGCCTGGCTCCGGGGGCCATCGAAAGGCTCATGTCCCATCACTGGTCCGGTAATGTGCGGGAGCTCGAAAACGTCATCGAGCGTGCTCTTATCCTGGGTGGCGACCAACCCCTTTCCTTCGATAATGTTGAACTCGGGAGAAAAAAGGAGCCGATTTCGGCGCATACGCATGCCCCACAATCCACTGAATCGATGAGCCTGGAAGCCGTAATCTCTGTTCATATAGGTCGCGTCCTGCATATGACGGGAGGTAAGGTCGAGGGACCGGGCGGGGCGGCAAGGATACTTGAAGTCAAGCCCAGCACCTTGAGGCAGAAGATGAGAAAACTCGGCATACCATTCGGTCGAAAAGCCCGTCTGCCATCATGATGTAAGTTGGGTGAGTGTCAAAGGCAGACACTTTCAGTATGCCGGCGCCAAGAACCGCCAAGAATCCGGGTACGGTATGGATGCGATAGCTGCTCA
>JALHET010000221.1 GCA_022839525.1 Lentisphaerota bacterium | reverse complement strand
GCGGAATCCGTTTGACGCGCGCCGTCTGGCGCAGAGCCTTCACCGACTGAGAGTCCGTCCGCGTGACCCGCAGACCGCAGGCCAAGGCCACGCGCCCGGCCAGTCCCGCGCAACGGCGGTAGGCGAATCCAAAATCATTGGGAGTTAGTATAAGGCTTTTACCGTCAGGATTCAAACAACGAATCCATGTGACATACGAGCCAATTTCGCCGCCAT
Organism: Lentisphaerota bacterium; assembly: GCA_022839525.1. Next base: position 6,396 of record JALHET010000221.1, on the reverse strand, counting down.
GCGCCCCAGCGTTCATCGCCAGCCAGCCGCCCAAACTGCCCGGCACCGCGTCGAGAAACTCGAGCCCCGAGAGCCCTTCCCGCTCGAACGCGTCCAGCAACGCCGGCCCCCTCCACCCGCAGCCGGCCTCAACCTCTTCACCCCGGATCTCCAAGCCCTTGCAGGCACCCTCCGCAAAACGGATCACGCAGCCCGGTTCGCCCAGATCGCTGAACCACGCGTTCGCGCCCGCGCCCACCATCCGCCACGCCACGCCATGCTCACCGCACAGCCGCAACACGTCCGCCAACGCCTCCCCGTCCGCGACCTCGACCCGCCAACGCGCCCAGCCGCCCGTTCCGAAAAACGACCACCCCGCCAGCGCGCCGAACGCCTCCACACTCGCCCCCGGCACACGCCGCAGCGCCGGCTCAAAGCCGTCCGGGTCACGGCGCGCCGGCCAGCCGCGCGCCACATCCTCGCGGATCAGATCCGACACTTCGATTACATCCCCCGCGCCCGCGATCAGCAGCAGGTCGCCCGGCTTCAGCGCCTGCCTCAGATAGTCCCAGGCCTCTTCGCGCGAACGCGCCAGCCGCACACGCAACTCGGGCAGCAGGTGGCGGAAATGCGCATACACGTCATGGCTGCAGCCGCCCTCAACCGGAGCCTCGGACGCCGCATACACCGGCAGCAGAATCACCTCGTCCGCCGCTTCAAACGCCGCCGGGAAATCCGGCCCCAGCGCCAGCGTGCGCGTGTGGCGGTGCGGCTGGAACACCGCGATCAGCCGCTCCGGACGCTGCGCCCGCGCCATCTCCACCGCAGCCCGCAACTCTGTCGGATGATGCGCATAGTCGGCCACGAAACGGTACCCCGGCACCTCGGCCACCGATTCAAACCTGCGCCCGGGAAGCTCGCCACACGCCGCCGCCAGCGCGGCGACGACTTTTCTGGCCTCGAATCCAAGCAACAGAGCCGCAGCCGCGGCGCCCAGCGCGTTCAGCACGTTATGCCGTCCGGACACGCCCAGCTCCACACGCCCGAACGAACTCCCCCGGTAAGACACCTCAAACGAAACCGATCCCGCTTCCACCCGCACGTCCGACGCGCGCAGCGCGGCCGCAACGGAAAAACCGAAACCGAGCACCGGCACCGACGCGGCCTGCGCCACCTGCCACGCGCGCGCGTCGTCGCAACAGGCCGCCACGCCTTCGCGCGTCTGCTCCACCCCCTGGCGGAAACAGGCCAGCAGCCCGGCCTCGTTGCCGAAATGCTCCAGATGATCCAGACCGATATTGGTGAGCACCGTCACCGCCGGGGCGTACAAGGCCAGCGTCCCGTCGCTCTCATCGGCCTCCGCGACCAGCAGGCTGCCGCCCCCGCCACCCGCCACACCGCCCAGCCTGCGCGTCGCGCCGCCGATGCACCAGCCCGGCTCCGCGCCCAGCTCCTGCAGGAGCCGCGCCGTGAAACAGGCCGTCGTGGTTTTCCCGTGCGCCCCGCACACGGCCACGCCGCGCCGCTGCGAGAGCAGCGAGGCCAAGACCTCGCCGCGCCGGAGCACCGGCACCCCCACGGCAGCCGCCGCCATGCGCTCCGGCTCGGATGCCGCCACCGCAGGCGTCACAATCACGCGGTCAACCCCTTCAAGATGCGCGGGGTCATGCCCTTCCGTCACCTGCACGCCCGACGCGCGCAGCCACTCCGAAAGCGCGTTCAGACGCGCGTCACACCCGCTCACCCTCCAGCCGCGCTTTGCCAGAAGATAGGCCACGCCCGCCATGCCCACGCCGCAAACGCCCAGCATGTGGACATGTCCCCCCCCGTCCCAGTTTCTCGTTTCGAAATTCAATTCTCAACTTCGCGTTACCACGTCCACTTGAACATCAGCCTCGCGTCTTTCGCGCCTTCCCTCATGAACCGGCTGACGTCGAAATTCAGCCCGATCCCCGGCCGCGAGAACAGATCCATCAGGGTCACCTGCTCCTCGTATTTATACACCTTCACGCCGTCGGCATCGAGCAGGTCGGCGATCTTCGCCTGCGCGTCCGCGCTGTACCCGATCCCGTCAATCAGCCTGAGCCGCACCGCCTCCTCCGCGATGAACACCCGCCCGTCAGCCAGAGGGGTCACGACCTCTTTGGGCAGCTTGCGGTTTTCCACGATCAGGGACACGAACCTCTCATGCATGGCGGAAATGACCTTTTGCAGGATTTCCTTCTGCTCCGGCTTCACGTCTTGGAAAGGATTGAGAAAATCTTTGTTCGCGCCCGATTTGATGGTCACGTCCTGAACCCCCAACTTGGCCGCCAGCTCTTTGAAATTATACGACTGCACGATCACACCGATCGAGCCGGTCAGCGTGGTCGGGTGCGCCAGAATGTGGTCAGACGCCAACGCGATGTAATACGCGCCCGAAGCCGCCACATCGCCCATCAGCGAAACCACCACGCGGCCCTTTTTCGCCGCCTTGAAATCTTTCACCGCCTTATACATGATGTCGCTATCAGTAATGCCGCCCCCGCCGCTGTCGATCTCGAGGATCAGCCCCTCCACCTCGGGGTCATGCGTCGCCCTCCGGATCGAGCGGAGTGCGGTGTTCGCATTCCCCATGTACCACGCCGTGTCGCCCAGCAAGATCATCCCCGACACCGGGATGCGCACGACCTTGACGTCCCCACGGCCGGACGACCACGTCTCAACCATGTAGGGAGCCTCGTCCTCCCCCATGCCCGTGTCGGCATGCCGCATATGGAAAAGCCGGGAAAGTCCCTTCTCTTGAGGCAGGCTGAGAACGCTCAGGCTCCCCATCAGCAACACCGCCACCAAGAGCCCGATCCCGAGAAAGAGCCCGATCACCAGCGCGCATCCGAAACCGCACCCGCGCCCCTTTTTCCTGTTTTCTTGATTTTCAGACATGTCATCCCCTCATCCATAACGTGAACGTTGAACGTTGAGCGTTCCAATTATCCCCTCGTCTTCGCCCGGAGCGCCCCCCAGGCGGTCGGCTTAATTATCGAAAACACGGCAACAGAATACCAAACCGCACGCCCCCTTACCACGCCAGAAAGTTGGCGGACGCCCTCCCCCCTGCCCCCCACCTCATTTATCAAGCGTCACACGAAGACGACACCGAAATTCGGTGTCGTCTTCGTGTGACGCAACGGATCCTATACTTTTTCCCATACCAATAAAAAAATCCTGCCCCCCTTGACTTCCCAAAGCGGTTCCTCTAAAGTTTCGGCTTCCTGCGGTGCGTCTAAGGAAACAATCCCCGCTGCGGGGCATCTGGCCTTTCCGGCCCGATTTCGCTTTACAGCAGGCGGGGGTATTATCTATAGTGTGCGCCGGAAAGTTAACAAAAAAAGAAAACGCGGAACAAGGACCGCTAAGTAGTCTATGAGCCAGATCGATAAAACAGCCATCCGGAAGCAATTCCAACGTCACGAGCGTGACACAGGGTCGAGCGAAGTCCAAATCGCCGTTCTCACAAAAGAGATCGAGATGCTTACCGAGCATCTTAAGGCCAACAAAAAGGATCACAGTTCCCGCTACGGGCTGATCCGCAAGGTAAACACCCGTCGCAGTCTGCTTGATTACCTCAAGCGGGAGAATGAGGCCGTTTACCAAAAGGTCATCAAGGATCTCAATCTCCGCCGTTAAGCACGCAGGTTGCCGGTCGCGCGGTTTGTCACCGCGTGACCTTGTTTTTTTGCTCCGGCGGAAACCTTCTAGCGGATCTCCCAGCACTCACCCGAGTGCGCCACTTTTTCTGGCAGAACACTTTCCGGTCCTTGTCCGCTGAAAGGTATAGAAGGTATAGAATGAAAGACACAACTTCGGTCTCCATCAATGTTGGTGGAGCCCAGATGACGATTGAGACCGGTCTCCTCGCACGCCAGGCCGCAGGTGCCACCGTTTGCCGCTTGGTGTTCTCCGCAGTGACCAATACGGACAAGCCGCGCGAAGGCATCGACTTTTTCCCGTTGCAGGTCGAATACCGTGAGAAGTATTACGCCGCAGGACGTTTCCCGGGCGGTTTCTTCAAGCGCGAGGCACGCCCGAGTGAGAAGGAAATCCTCACCGCCCGCATCATTGACCGCCCCATCCGCCCGCTTTTCCCTGACGGCTACATTAACGACGTCCAGGTCAACAACATGGTTCTTTCCGCAGACTGCGAGAATGAGACCGATGTTTTGGCCGTCAATGCCGCGTCTGCCGCCCTGCACATTTCCGAAGTGCCCTTCATGGGGCCCATCGGCTGTGTGCGCGTCGGACGCATCAACGGGGCGTTCGTCATCAATCCCACTCAGGCGCAACGCAAAGAGAGCGACCTTGACCTGATCTACGCCGGCACGCGCGAGCGCTTCCTGATGATGGAGGGCGGAGCCGCAGAAATCTCGGAAGAGGACTTCCTCGCGGCAATGAAATTCGCGCACGTCGAGGTCGTCAAGATTGTCGACGCCCAGCACGAGTTGCGCAAAATGCTCGGCAAGTCGCCCAAAGTCGTGGAAGACAAGGCGCCCGACGCCGAAAAGATGGCGTTTCTTTATGCGAACGGCGGCGCGGAGCTCCGCGAGGCTCTGCTGATCGCCGACAAGATGGAGCGTCAGGACGCCGTCAAAGCCATCAAGGAATCCTTGCAAGCAAAAACCCTTGAGAAGTGGCCCGAGGAAGTCACCGAAGCTTCTTTCGTGACGCTCTTCGACACGATGGAAATCGACCTTGTGCGTAAGAATATCCTTGAGGATGGCAAGCGCATCGACGGCCGCGCCACCGATGAGATCCGCAAGCTCTACGCTCAAGTCGGCGTGATGCCGCGCGCTCACGGTTCGGCCATCTTCGAGCGCGGTGAAACGTCGGCACTCGGTTCGGTCACGCTCGGCACGAAGAAGGACGCGCAGGAACTCGACGCCATCACCGGCGGCGACACCAGCAAAGCGTTCATCCTCCACTACAACTTTCCGCCTTACTGCGTCGGCGAAGTCGGCAGGCTCGGCAGTACGGGGCGCCGCGAAATCGGCCATGGTGCCCTTGCCGAGCGCTCGCTTACACAGGTTGTGCCCCAGGACTACCCTTACTCCATCCGTGTGGTCTCGGACATCATGGGGTCGAACGGATCCTCTTCCATGGCCTCCATCTGTGTCGGTTCCCTGGCCATGATGGACGCGGGCATCCCGATCAAAGCCCCGGTCGCCGGTGTGTCGGTCGGACTTTTTACGAACAAGGACGAAAGCCAGAAGATCCTGGTCACCGATATCCTCGGGTCCGAAGACCACTGCGGCGACATGGACTTCAAAGTGGCCGGCACCCGCAAGGGTATCACCGGCTTCCAAGTGGATCTGAAGCTGCGGGGTCTCACATGGGATGTGGTGGAAGCCGCTCTGCAGCGGGCCAAACAGGGACGCTTCCAGATCCTTGATTTCATGGAGTCTATTATGCCTGCCCCGCGCGCGGAGCTCTCCGTCCACGCGCCGCGCATCACCGTCATGATGATCCCCGTGGACAAGATCGGCGCGCTCATCGGCCCCGGCGGCTCGAACATCCGCCGCGTGTGCGAAATCTCCGGCGCCCAGATCGACATCGAGGACGACGGCAAGGTCAGCATCTTCGCGAACAACGCCGAATCTCTGGCCATCGCGCAGAACGAGGTCGCCTCCATCTCCGCCGAGGCCGAAGAAGGCAAACTCTATGAGGGCACCGTCACCGGTATCAAAGAGTTCGGCTGTTTCGTCGAGATCCTGCCCGGCAAGGATGGCCTCTGCCACATCAGCGAACTTGCCGACCGCCGCATCGGTGCCGTCGAGGACGTCTGCCAGGTGGGCGACAAAATGTGGGTCAAGTGTATTGGCATCGATGACCGCGGCCGCATCAAGCTCAGCCGCCGCGAAGCCATGCGCGACCTCGACCAGCAAAAGCAGAACGGCTAATCACAAACAAAAAAGCCCGTGGCATCCGTCGCGGGCTTTTTTTCTCTCTAAACGTCCAATTCCCTGCATGCTAACCCGCACCACAACCTCCCCCATTCGCGTCCTCGGCATCGACACCTCGCTACGCTCGACCGGCGTCGGCATTCTCGATGCCATCGGCTCGCGCATGACCCCCGTTTATTACGGCACCATCAAGAACCCGCCGGGTCGCCCCCTTTCCGCCTGCCTCCTTTTTCTCCAAGACGAGATCGGAAAACTGATCCGCACGCATGAGCCGCAGGTCGCCGTCATCGAGGGCGTATTCTACGCGAAGAACGTGAAGACCATGCTGATCCTCTCACACGCTCGCGGCGCGATCATCGCCCAGTGCGCGCGCGCGGGTCTCCCCGTCTACGAGTATGAACCCCGCCGCATCAAAATGGCGGTGGCTGGCTACGGCGGCGCGGAAAAGGCGCAGATCCAGAAGATGGTCAAGACGCTGATC
>JALHET010000011.1 GCA_022839525.1 Lentisphaerota bacterium | reverse complement strand
CGGAGCACGCAGAACCCGGCGAAGGTGTCGCGCGAGGCCTTGTTCCACTTCGGCAGCCCCATGCTGGACTGTGTGCCGCATGTGGAATACGTGAGGCGGAGGCCGAAATCGACCACCTGCCTGCCGACGCCTGCGTCATACGCCTTGAACGGCATGCCCGGCGTTTTGTGGAGGCACGTTGCCTTCACGTCCGTGCCCGCGCGGCAGTCCCGCCACTCTTCGATGTACACCTTGCCGTCACCGACGTGGTTGGAGGTCGTGAAGGTGTCGTCGCGGGTCGCGTCGAGCCACACGTAGGCGCCGGGGGCGGGGGAATTCGTCCCTTCCGGAAACGCGCGGCCCTTGATCTTCAGCGAGCCGCCGCGGAGTTCGACGGGCGCCGAGGCCGGCCGGATGAATCCGGTTTCGAGTTCGCCCGCCCCGGTCTTGACCAGGGCCGCGTCGGCCGTGACGCGCCGGACACGGGCCTTCGTGCCTGCCGCAACGCCGAGCCGCGCCCCGGCGGCGAGGAACACGCCGGTCGAGTCGGCGGGGTCTTCGCCCGTCAGCCACTTTTTCCGCAAGTGCGCGTTGACGGCCGCGCGCTCGGCATGGGAAAGGACGCGGTCGAAAAGGATGATTTCGCCGATGCGCATGCCGCCCGTGTGCGATGCGTAGAACTGCCGTGTGCCGATCTGCGCGATGGGCGCGTTGGCGGTCGTTCCCACGCTCAATGTGAACATCCCGACCAGATTCTGGGCCAGACGGTCTCTGTTATGTATGGGCTCGCCGTTGACGCGGATGTCGCCGTTGTACACCTTGCCGCCGGTTTCCGTGTATTCGCAGAAGATGTACGCGCCTTCACTCATGAAAGAATAGTCCGCGGTGCCGCATATCACCGTTCGAGCGACATAGCCCGCCGGGGCGTCGATGAAGTAAAACGCTTCCCGCACGTTCACCTCCGCGTTCGTCCGCGCCTGCGACAGGACCATGGCGCAGTTCGTGGGGCCGAGCGATGTGCCGTCAAGTTGCCTGAGCGACCCGAAATCGACAAGCTGCAGACCTGTGGGCGATCTGTCCGCGCACAGGAACGGCGGCCTTACGTAGGGGAGATAATACTGTGCTGTGGACCCGTACTCGAGCGGACAGCGCGCGTAAAGGCTCCGGCCCGCCGCGTCCGCCCAGTTGGTGATGCAGGTGCGGCCGTCTTCCGGATCGACATAGGAGGTGAGCGTGCCTGCGGCGCTTGCGTCAAGATCCAGGATGGCCTCGGCGAGCAACGCCGCCAGATCGACGGGTTCCTTTGCGAATGTGACGTCGCCTTCGTCCACGTAGAAGCGCGTCTCCTCGTCGGCCGTTTCGCGCACGACCAGGGAGCCGGCCCCTTTTTTCTGGAGCGCACCGGGCTGGTGTACGCAGGCGATTTCCGCGGTCGTGCCGCTGTCGGGGACAGCGACAAACGGGCGCCGGATGGCGGAAACGTTCGCCATCACGGGCGCGAAGGTCCCGGTGGCCCGGAGCTCAAGCTTCACCTTGCCGTCGCCCGGCTCCCAGAAGCCCAGGAAACCGTTCGGGTCCGCCACGGAAAAGAGGCGGATGGGCTGGTTGATATAGGTGGTCTCTTCGGCCACGCGGATCGTGCGGTCGGCCGGCCCGGTCAGTTTGCCGACCGTGACGTCGACGGCGGTGGTAGGCGTGAGATAGGGCACTCCTTTTACGGCCAACGTTTTCCCGGTTGAAATGCGCTGGGAAAACGGTTTGCCCGTGATCGCCACGAAGGTGACGTCCTCGCCGTTCGTCGGCGCGACGGAAAGGGCATTGCCTTCGGCATTGGTCCAGTTGGCGGCGACGTACCAGCCGGCCGTGTCGGCCGCGACGTTCGTCCACGTCGCATCGACGGCGGCGGCCCCTGTCGCCAGCAGCGCCGCGGCCGCAGGCGCTAAAAAGCGGGGCAGGAGACTCATTTCACGGGAAACACGGTTTGCGGAAACAGATGACAGAACCATGAGTTTCATGTGACTCCTTTCGGGGCGTCTCTAATGCGGACGCCCTAAAAACCCGGAATACGGGATATTTTAACTAACCCAAAAACGAACCGACCTATCATGCAGACCACGCGAACACCCTGTAGGGTTTTCCGGCGACAAGCCGGATACCCCATACGTGATATTCATTATGTTAGGGAGGGTGAAAAGAGTGGGGGGGGGGGGGGGGGGGGGGGGGGGGACGGGTTACAGGTTGCGGGTTGCGGGTTGCAGGTTGCGGGTTTAAGGGTTTGGCGACTCCACTGCCCTTCCGTTCCCGCACGTGAACGTTGGGGTATCCGGCGAAAACCTGGCGCCTTCCGCCAGCCTCTCAGAACTGATACTGAAACGCGGCCTGAAGTGAAAGCCAGTCCCGGTCTTTATAGAGCTGGTCGAAATCAGTGTTCCGCTTGGAGTTTGGCTCATACCGGCTGAAACAGGGGCCAATATCGAATTTGATGGTGGACCGGTTCCCCTTTCGGCGCACACCCAGCCCGGCCTGGTAGGTTTTGATCGGCGGCGCGGCAGCATCATTGGCAATGCCGTTGTCAATTTCACTGGTGTCTTCGTAGTAGCGTCCGAACACATTTACAAACCAGATGCCGTGCCAGTCCCGCTCAAGTACGGCGCTGACCGATTTTGCTGAAAAGTCTGGGTTCTCCTTCGCGTAGCCGACGGTCAGCCGCACGACCCAATCCTCCGCCAGCGCGTAATGAGCCGCGCCCTGCAGGGTCACGCGCTTTTCCCGTTCCGTGGTGTCATCGATCCGGCCTCCCACCATCGTCCGAAGGCGGCGTGTCAGCACGTTTTCAGACGACAGATGGGCGCTGACGGTTTCATAGGTATCGCGCAGCCGGACAAGGGGAGGCCCCCCCTCATAGCCTGGCGAAACCTTGTCGTACTGGTAAGAGATGCCGGCTTCCGCGAATCCGGCATCGGGAAGGTATTCCCAACGGAAGCTTGGAGACGCGTTGTACCCCCATGGGTCGGCATCCCGGTATCCTGTATGGTTGCAAAATTTGAGGCGGTTGTATTCGTCCATCCATAGTGCGCGGTATGTCTGAAAACCATCGTAGGCGCCGCCATTCATCTTCAACGTGAGGGTTTCGCTCAGGTCGGAACTGACACCGCCTTGGACACTGTAGTGGTCTTCTGTCAAGTGCTTGTGTCGCTTGAGTTCGGGTTGTCCCGATTTGAAATCCATCTTGGTTGGCCGGTAAGAGGCCGCAAGACTGAACTCAGCGGACGGTCGCTTATGACGGTATTCCGCCATCATATCCGCCACGTAAATGTCTGAGGCAACCATTGCTGCCATATCCAGCGTGGTTTCGTGGGCGGCCTGCTGCTCCGTTTCAAGAACCGGCAGGGAGAAGTCGGATCCCGGCGCGGCGCTGCCCCGTGTGCCGGGGGCGGACGCCGTCGGCGCCGGCTGTCCGGTGATCGCGTCGATGGCGGCGCGCACTTTTTTCAAGCCCTCGTATTTGGCTTGGCGAAGCACAACCCGGGGCGCAGCGGCACCGGTGCCTGTAACCGTGGCGTCAATGACCACCAGATAGGGCAAGCTGGCACCGCCGTAGCGGCGCAACAGAGCGCCTTCAGGATCATCCAGCACCATGCCCAGTTCGGTCTTCTGCAGGAACGCCTCCATGTCCTCCTGATCGGCAGCCTCGCTGTTTACCGCCACGACCTGCACGGCAATGCCGTGCGGATTGCCGGAACGGGCCGCATAGTACTCCTGGACACCGGATTCAAGCTCCCAAGAAATGCGGGAACAGTCCCCGCAGTTGGCGTTGAAGAAATCGAGCACAACAATTTGTCCCCGAAAATCATCGAGGCTAACCTGATCTCCCGACTCCAATTGCGGGAGACTGAAAAACGGGGCTTGCTCCCATGCGTACAGCATGTTCGCTTCCGGCAGTAAACATGCCAGCACAAGGGTCGCCGCTATCGTGATACGCATCATTAAGGAATTTCGCATGCAGAACATGCTCCGCCGCTCGATAGGCCGCCAATAGAAGACGCCGAACTGGATTCGAACTGCGTGAGTAGCCTGTTTAGAGGGTTGAACATCGAAGAGTCGTTGAACTGCATATTGGGTTTGGAGGCCAGCCGTTGCTGCTGGGGTGGCACATGCGCACAGCCCGCCAGCATCAGGGTGCCACAGACCAGCACGACCATCAAACGGCTACAGCCTCCGCATGGGGTTCCGCCCCCCGCCCCGCTTTTAGTAGACGCATCTATCATCAGTAATCCCCATGACATTCCAGCCCGAGAGACCTTTTTTCACCGCATGCGACTGGCCAGCGCAACACCTGAAAGTTTGAAAACAGCCATGTGCTGAAGTGCACTTCCTTCATGTGAAAAGATTAATATAGCCTAATTTACACGTTGCGGCAAGCCGGAAACGGCAATACGGGATTGCCGCGCGCATTCCCGAGTCACTGACCGTTGAAGGTTCGGTTTTCGGACGTTTTGCCGCGCCCTCCGGGCGGCTGGGACGTCCGCCCGTATTTTGCGTTGCCCTTCCGGCCCGTGCCGGGCCGCTGAAACCGTGCCGTGCCCCGGCGGCCCCGCCAAGGCCGGGTACGCGAAGAGAGCGGACGACATCGATGCCGTCTGCCGCCCGCTCGATTATCTACAGACAGCGTTTGAGACTTGTGTGCTAAAAAATGAGACTTCTGTCACTAGACGGAGACCTGACAGGACGCTATAGTAGAAGACATGAATCGGAATCGTGTTTGGGTGCTGAAAACAGAAGGGGGGCAACATGAAGGGCAGTAGGTGTTTGACGGCGATGATCGGCGTTTTCATGGCGGCGGGCGTGTCTGGGGCGGAGCTGTGGATCGGCGCGGCCGAGGCAGACATCACGCCGGACCGGCCGATCTCGTTGTCCGGTCAGTTTCACCAGCGCATCTCGACACGCATTGAGAGCCGGTGTACGGCAAGCGTGTTGGCCTTGGAGTCGCGGGAGAACGGCAAGCCGTCGGAGTGCGCGATTCTCGTCTCCATGGATGTCGTGAGTCTCCGCGACATTCAGGAGGGGTTCCGGCGGCATGTGGCCGCGCGCCTGCCGGGCTTCGACACGTCGAAACTCTTTCTCGCCGCGACCCACACGCACACCGGCCCCACACTCGCCCAGGAGAATTTCCCGGACTACGGGACGGCCATGCAGCCGAAGGAGTATCTCCCGTTCCTGTTCGACCGTCTGGCCGAGGCGGTGGTCAAAGCGTGGGAGAGCCGCAAGCCCGGCGCGGTGGCGTGGGGGCTTGGCCACGCGGTGGTGGGCGCCAACCGGCGCGTGACGTACGCCGACGGCACCTCCGTCATGTACGGCAAGACCGACCGTCCGGATTTCCGGGGACTCGAAGGCTGGGAGGATCACACCGTGGATGTCCTCTGTTTTCTCGATGCGCGGCGCACACTCATCGCGGTCTCGCTGACGGTGCCCTGCCCGGCGCAGACTGTCGAGAGCCTGTGTCAGGTGAGCGCGGATTACTGGCACCATGTTCGGGAGGAACTGCGCGCGAAGCACGGCGCGGGGCTGGTGGTGCTGGGGTTCTGCGGCCCCGCGGGCGATCAGGTGCCGCGCCCCATGCTGCGCAACGCCGCCGAGGCGCGCATGGAGCGGCTGCGCAACCTGTCGCGCAAGCAGGAGCTGGGGCGGCGGATCGTGGCGGCGTTCGAGGATACGTGGGAAGTGATCCGGAACGACATCCGCAGCGACCTGCCGTTCAGCCACCGGGTCGAGCGTTTCGAGGTGCCGGGGCGCAAGCTGACCGAGCGGGAGTATGCCGAGGCCAAGAAGGGGTACGAGGAGTACGCCAAGCGGGATGAGAAGGAACCGTCTGTCTACGGCCGCAAACGCTGGTACAAGCGGACACTGGACCGGTACGAGGCGCAGCAGAAGGCCGACCCGGCCGGCTCCATCGAACTGCACGTTCTGCGCGTGGGCGATGTGGCCATCGCGACGAATCCCTTTGAGCTTTTTGCCGACTATGCCATGCAGATCCAGGGGCGTAGCCCGGCGGGACAGACCGTCCTGATCCAGTTGGCCAGCCCGGTCGGCACGGGCTCTTATCTGCCCTCACAGCGGGCCGTAAAGGGTGGCGGCTACAGTGCCGTCCCGCAGTCCAGCCCGGTCGGGCCTGAGGGGGGGCAGGCGCTGGTGGAGCGTACGCTCAGTGTCATCGGGCAACTGTTCGTGAAGTGAGTCACACGCCACTTCGGATTAATGGTCAACAATCGAAACAAGAAAGGATCAACTCACATGAAACCAGTCATCAACCGCCGCCTGTTCATGAAAGGCTCTGCGGCCGCAGCCGCTGCCATCGGATTCCCGGCGATCATTCCGGCCACCGCCCTCGGCGCCAACGAGCGGATCACGCTCGGGTGCATTGGCGTGGGCGGCATGGGCACCGGCAACATGAAGAACTTCCTCGCGGCGGACAGTTGCCGCGTGGTTGCGGTTTGCGATGTTCAGCGCGACAGGCGCGAACGCGCCAAGAAGACGGTGGACGAAAAGTACGGCGACGCCGGTTGCGCCATGTACAACGATTACCGCGAGCTGCTGGCGCGGAAGGACATCGACGCGGTGATGATCGCCGTGCAGGACCACTGGCACTCGCTGGTCGCCACCGCTGCCGCCAACGCCGGCAAGGACATGTACTGCGAGAAGCCGACCGGCGTGTGCGTGAACGACGGGTTCGCGATCCGTTCGGCGATCCGTAAGAACACGCGCGTCTTCCAGTCGGGCATGTGGCAGCGCTCGCTCGGCAACTTCAGGCAGGGGTGCGAGCTGGCGTTGAACGGCTATCTCGGCGCGATCACGGAAGTCCAGGTGTCGGTGCCCGGAGTCAGTCATCAGCCCACGTACAAGGGAACGTTTGAGCCTCAGCCCGTGCCGGACGGCTTCGACTGGGCCATGTGGCTCGGTCCCGCGCGTTTCAGCCCGTTCAACCGGGCGCGGGTCATGTATCCCGACTGGTATCTGCACAATGACTATTGCGAGGGGTGGACCACCAACTGGGGTGTGCATCACCTCGACATCGCGCATTGGGGCTGCCCGCAGCTCAGCAAGGGGTCGTTTGAGGTCGAGTGCACCGGCACCTACTACGTCAACCAGGGGTTCGGCGACAACATCGCGACCTGGAAGGCGATCTTCACCTACGAGAACGGCCTGAAGATGGTGTTCACCGATGCCACGCATCAGGCATGCGGCACGAAGTTCATCGGTGAGAAGGGCTGGGTCTATGTGAACCGGGGCGATAAGATCGAGGCTTCGGGCGAATTGCTGCAGGTGCGGCCCAAAGCGGGCGACACGCGCCTGTTGCCGGCCGACAGCATGTCCTTTGATGACGTCACCGTGGTCAAGACCAAGGATGGCGAGCGGGTCGGGTACAAGAATGTGAATCACGCCGAGGGGCTGTTGAATGCCATGCGCAGCCGCAAGGATCCGATCGCCGGGATTGACGCGACGCATGTGGCCTCGACGCTGGGCATGATCGCGGGAACAGCGGCGCGCCTGCAGCAGAAGCTCAAGTGGGACTGGAAGACGGAGCGCTTCGTGGGCAACGACCTTGCCAACGCCATGCTGACACGCCCGATGCACAACGGGTGGAAGCTGGAGAGCTAGTTCATTCGTGCGTTAGTGCATTCGTGCGTTAGTGCATTCGTGCGTTAGTGCATTAGTTCATTCGTGCGTTAGTGCTGCGCGTGTACGTGAACGGTGAACGTTTTTCACCCTCGCCCTTTGGGAGGGGGCGGGGGTGAGGGGGACGGGTGTACTGAGTGTGACTGCTGGACGCGAAAAAAGGAGACACGGTTATGATTAGACAGGGAATTGTGGCTGCGGCCGTTGCGCTGATGGCCGGTGCGCTTCTGGCCGCACAGATGGAACCCGGCGTGTGTGCGTATTCGTTCCGGAAGGTGACCGCCTTCGAGGCGATCGAAAAAGCGAAAGCGTGCGGCGCCGGGGTGATCGAACTCTTCCTCTGGCAGAAGCTCAGCCCGGAGCATCCCGATGTGGTGCTGAACCAGAACCTGTCCGCCGGGCACCTCGCGGCGCTCAAAGCCAAACTGGATGCGGTCGGGATTAAGGCCGTCAATGCCTACGTCGCGGATTTCGGCAAGACCGAAGCGGAGACGCGCAAGCTGTTTGAATTCGCGAAAGCGCTCGGGTTACGCGGCCTGACCGGGGAGCCGCCGGTGGACCGGCTTGACCGGATCGAGAAGCTGGTGAAAGAGACCGGCATCCAATTGTGTTTCCACAACCACGCGAAGAACCCCGCCAAACCGGAGTACCGCAACTGGGATCCCGATTACCTCATGGGACTCATGAAGGGGCGCGACCCGCGCATGGGTTTCTCGGTGGACACCGGGCACATCACCCGCTCGGGCATGGATGCGGTCGCCTATCTCAAAACGGTCAAGGGCCGTGTCCTGTCCGTTCACCTCAAGGACGTCCAAGAGGCAAAACCCGGCAGCCCCGATTTGCCGTACGGGCAGGGGGTCGGCAACATTCCCGCCGTGCTGGACGAATTGAAGCGGCAGGGTTTCGACGGCCCTGTCGGCGTCGAGTTCGACCACCTTTCGGAGCATCTGGAGGCGGACGTGAGGCACTGCCTCGACGTCATCAGGAAGCACGGGTGACGGGTCAGTGTGCCGGGAAGGGGAGCGAGACCGCGTTAACCATGAGGCGGACCTGCCTGACGCGGCCGTCGCCGGCAAAGGCTCGGACGGCTTGCTCGATGCGTTTGAGATGGGCGCGCCGGATCTCGAAAAGGTGGATGGAAGAGGTGACGTAGACGTAAAGGATACCCGCATCCCATTTGCCGGGGCGGGTCACTTCCGCCACATCCGGAGGGACGAGGGCCGGCCAGGCCTCCGTCAGGTCATCGAGCCAGGGGCTGGCGTCGATCCTGAGCCGCTTGAGCGTCTTTTCGATAATCTCGGAAAAGGGTTCCGCGTCTTGGCGCGTTTCCGGCGGGTCGGCGTCGATCGGCAATCCCGGGATAATATGGTCGAAGAGGTTTTTCGCGCCGAGGTTGCGGGCCTGATCCCGGGGGGTGAGCGTAGGGCGCCCGGGGGTCGGTTCAACCCGGAAGGCGGATTCGTCAGGCAGGGCACCGAAATCGGGAGGCGTGTCATCCTCAGAATTTTGGGACGCCTTAAACGGATGTTTGCCTTTACGCATGGGGAGAGTATATCATAACAGCCTGAAAACAGAGAAGAGGAGACAGGATATGAAAAAAGGGAATATGCTCATCGCCCAGAGCGGTGGCCCTTCGATGGTGATCAACCAGAGTCTGGTCGGCGCGGTTTTGGCTGCGCGGGACAGCAAGGCCGTGGGCAAGATCTACGGCGCGCTGCATGGCATCCAGGGGATTTTAGACGAGACGTTCATCGACTTGCGCAAGGAGAGCCGCGCGACGCTGGAGGCGGTGGCGAACACGCCCTCGTCCGCGCTGGGCTCGGTGCGCCGCAAACCGACGGCGGAGGACTGCCAGGCGATCTTCCGTGTGTTGCGCAAACTGGACATCCGGTATTTCTTCTATATCGGCGGCAACGACTCTGCTGAAACCGTCCACATCATCAATGAGGAGGCGGTCAAAGACGGGTACGGGATCAGTTGTTTCCACATCCCGAAGACGATCGATAACGACCTGCGCGAGAACGACCACACGCCGGGGTTCGGCAGTGCGGCGCGTTTCGTGGCGTGTGCGGTGAAAGGCGACGATCTGGACAACCGCGCGTTGGGCGGGGTAAAGATCGACGTGGTCATGGGGCGCAACGCGGGGTTTCTCACGGCCGCCTCCGCGCTGGCGCGGCAGGACGATGATGACGGGCCGCACCTGATCTATCTGCCGGAGCGGCCTTTCAGCGTGGAGCAGTTTGTGAAGGATGTGAAGGCTGCGATGAAAAAGTACGGGCGCTGCGTGGTGGCGGTTTCGGAAGGGATCACGGACAAGGACGGCACGCCGATCCTTGCGAAATTCACGAGCGAGACCGACTCGCACGGCAATGTGCAGTTGAGCGGCACGGGCGCGTTGGGCGATCTGCTGGCCAAGGTGGTCAAAGAGCAGGTGGGTATCAAGCGTGTGCGGGCCGACACATTCGGGTATCTGCAGCGCTCGTTCCCCGGTATAGCGTCCGAAAGCGACGCGAGGGAGGCGCGGCTGGTGGGCGCGGCGGCGGTTCAGGCGGCCGTGGACGACGAGATGTCGGGCGGGTCGGTCGCGATCAGGCGCAAGCCCTCCAGAAAATACGGCGTGGTCTTTAAGGTGGTGCCGCTGCGCAGAGTGGCCAAGGAGACGCGCCGCATGCCGGAAGCTTTCATCAACAAGGCGGGGAACTACGTGACCCCGGCGTTTATCGAGTATGCGCGTCCGCTGGTCGGCGAGCTGCCGCCGTGCGCGCGCTTCGCGCAGATGCGGCGGATGAGGTAAAAGCGGGAACAGGTCGTGTACGGTCGGACCGGAAGGATTGCCTATGGACAAAGTGACAAGCGGGACTGCGGATTCCTTGGTGGCGGAGGAAACCCTGTCGCGGACTGAACTGCAGATTGAGCAGGAGAAGCTCAAGCTGGAGCGCGAACGGATCCTGTTGGAGCGCGAGCGGCTGGAATCTGTGCGCGACCGCATGAAGGCCGAACAGGGGTTGCGGACAGACAAGAACGGCAAACTCTCGGTAACGCTCTCCACGTTGACCCTGGTGTCGATCATCTGCCTGCTGGTGGGTGGAATCCTCGGGGCCTTCTCGACCTCGACGCATTTGGACCGGCGCAACACGGTGCGGTTGCAGGAGGTGATGCAGACGCTGGCCACGGCTTCGACGGAGAGCGTCGGGGTGGTGACCAACACGAGCGGCGAGGCGACCAAGGAGATGCCGGCTTGGCTGAAGGCGATGAAGCCCCAAGGCGCTCATGCGGGTATCTCGCTGGTGGTGATACACTAAGTGTTTAGCCCGCCGCCCGGCGGAGCGGGGACAAGCCAAGAGGGTTAGTCGAGGGGAGGAAAAGGCGGAATGTCGTTTTTCAAGGCGTATGACATGCGGGGAGAGTTCGGGAAGGATTTCGATCTCGACACCGTCTACCGGATCGGGCGCTGGCTGCCGCCGGTGCTTGGCGCCCGCCGCTTGCTGGTCGGACGTGACGTGCGGGTCTCGTCCGTCGCCGTCCGCGACGCGCTTTGCCGCGGTCTAGCCGGGTCCGGGTGCGCGGTGGACGACATGGGTCTGGCGACCACGCCGATGGTTTACTTTTTCACGGCGCGGGAGGGGTATGACGCGTCGGTGCAGATCACGGCCTCGCACAATCCCGCGTGCCACAACGGCATGAAGGTCTCGCGTGCGGGTGCGCTGCCCGTGGGGTATGATTCGGGGCTGGCCGAGGTGGAGTCGCGGGTTTTGTCCGGCGCGCTGCCGCCTGCGGCGGCGCGGCCGGGGGTGCGGCGCGAGGTGGTGTACCGTGATGCGTTTGTGGCGTGGCTGCGCGGGTGGCGTCCCGATCTGTCGGGACTGAAATTGGCGGTGGACTGTTCGGACGGTATGGCCGGGCTGATCATCCGCGACGTGCTGGGCGAGGGGCCGATCTATCTGAACGACATCCCGGACGGGCGGTTCCCCGGGCATTCGCCCAACCCGCTGGACGCCGCCAGCCGCGCGCAGCTCTCGGCGTTGGTGAGGGAGCGCGGGTTGGACGCGGGCGTGATTTTCGACGGCGACGCGGACCGCGTGATGTTTGTGGACGAGGCGGGCGAGTTTGTGCAGCCGGATTTCCTGATCCCGGTGATTGCCCGCGCCTTTCTGCGGCGCGAGCCGGGAGCTACGGTGATTCACGACATCCGGACATCGCGGGGCGCGATCGAGGCGTTGCGGGCAGACGGCGCGAAGACGGTCATGGGCAAAGTGGGACATGCCTTCGCGAAGGTGCTCATGCGTGAAACCGGTGCGGTGTGCGGTGGCGAGTTGGCGGGGCACTACTATTTCCGGGATTTCTTCTGCTGCGACTCCGGCGAGCTGGCGGCGTTGCTGGTCTTGGCGGCCTTGGCCGAAGCCAAACGGCAGAATGTGAGGTTCAGCGGACTGATGGCGCCGGTTTGCCGGTACGCCAATTCGGGCGAGATGAATTACCGGATCGCGGATAAGGACGGGGCGATCGCGGCGGCGCTGGCGGCGCTGGAAACGTTCGGGCCGCCGCAGGCGCGGAGCGACATTGACGGCGTGCGGGTCGAGTACCCCGACTGGTGGGCGAATATCCGCAAGTCCAACACCGAGCCCTATCTGCGGATGATTATTGAGGCACGCGACGCGCCGTTGCTGGCGGAGCGCAAGGCGTTTTTGGAGGCGGCACTCGCGCCGTTCGGTGGGGTGGGGGGGTAAAGCGCCGGCAGGTTTTTGTCATGCTTGAGATTAACCATATCACATTTTCCTATGGCAGGCACCGGGTGCTGGACGATGTCACCTTCGACGTGGCTCCCGGAGAGATTGTGGCGATCGCGGGCGCGAATGGCGCGGGCAAGACGACGTTGCTGCGCGTGCTGGCGTGCCTGCTGATGCAGGACGCGGGCTCGGTGAGGCTGGACATGGTCGACCCGCTCGCGCGCCCGATCAAATACCGTCGGAGCATCGGATATCTTTCGGAGCAGTGCCCGCTCTACAACGACATGACGGTGGAGGCGTATCTCACCTTCCGGGTGCGGCTCAAGGGAGAGCGCAGCATGCGTGTGCGGCGGCGGGTGGGAGAGGCGTTGGAGCTGTGCGGGCTGGAAAAGGAAGCGAAAACCCAGGTGCGGTTCTTGTCGCTCGGCTACCGGAAGCGTTTGGGTTTGGCTGACGCATTGGCGTTGCGCCCGAAGCTGCTGCTGTTGGACGACCCGCTGGTAGGGCTGGACGTTCGGCAGCGCGCGAAGACGGCGGCAGTCTTAACGGCGGCCTCTTCGCGGTCGGCCGTGCTGGTGGCGGGGCATGAGATTCAGGAGATGCTCGGCTGGTGCACACGGTTCGTGGTGCTGAACCGCGGACGTGTTGCGGCGCGGTACCGGGTCTGCGACCACACCCGCGAGGAGCTGGCGCAGATGCTGGAGCGGCAGATTACGGCCGAAGCGGTTGGGGAGGGTGCGGCATGACAGCCATTCGGGTAATCTGGTTGCGTGAAGTGCGCGCGTTCCGGGGGGCGTTCTCGTGCGGGGTTCCCGTTGCGGCGTTTCTGGCGGCCAGCGGATGGACGTTCGCGATGATGCTGCGGCGGAACGAGGGGAGCGTGTTGCAGGTGCAGAGCATCTGGGGTCTATCCATTGCGCCCTGGCTGCCGATCTTGAGTGCGGTGCTGACGATGCGGCTTTTTGCGGAAGAGCGCGCGACGGGAATGATCGACCTGCTGATGGCCGCACCGCTCCGCGAGCGCGATCTGGTGATCGGGAAATTCTTGTCGGCGCTGACGGTTATGGGGGGCGCGCTGGCCGTTTCGGCCGTCGTGCCGATGCTGATCCTGCCGGCGCTTTCGGTGCCTGTCCAGGGGACGGTGCGCGTGCCCGCGTTCGCGGCGACATTTCTCATTCTCTTTCTGCAGGCGTCGGCGTGGTGTGCGGCGGGAACGATGATCTCCGTGCTGTTCCGCAATCAGGCAGCCGCGGCGGTGAGTTCGCTGGTTTTGTGCAGCGGAATGCCGGTGGTGGTCTATGCGGCCATTCTGGCATGGATCCCGTCGGTGCGCGCGGAAGTGGCGTGGATGCCGCTGCTGGCGCATGTGTACGATTTCTCGACGGGACTCTTTTCGACGGCGGTGATCGTGCTGTATGTGGCGGTGAGCCTGTTTTTCCTGTTCGGATGTTCCAAGCTGCTGGCGTGTTTGCGCCTGAGGGGTTAACGCGCCACAGAAACGGGATGATGATGTGAGGAAGGCGAAACATAAAAAACTGACGGCTCGGCCGGCGGGGCGGCGCGCGCTGAAAGCCTCGTCGCTGCTGGCCATCGGGCTGGGCGCGGTGCTGACCTTTTTCGTGGTGGCGTTGGCGTATCGCCTGAACCTTGTGTGGGAAGTGCCGGTGGGCAAGGTGCGCGTGGTGTCCGAGCGGACGCGCGATGTGTTGGCTGACACCCAGGGGACGATCCGGATCGCCTGTTTCATGGACCGCCGCCATCCGATGTTCCGCCCGGTCTCGCGCCTGCTGCAGGGGCTCCGCCGCACGTCGCACAGCGTGGCCGGGGCAGAGATCGTTGTCGAGTATGTCGATCCGCGGTGGGATTTGGCGCGGGCCGGTCAGCTTGCGGCGTG
Source organism: Lentisphaerota bacterium (assembly GCA_022839525.1). Next base: position 6,520 of record JALHET010000011.1, on the reverse strand, counting down.
GGGTGTGCCCGAGAACGCGCTGCTGTTTGAACGGCAGCGGCGGCGCATTGTGGTGCCGTTGGACGAGATGGTGACGCCGGGTTCGCCGCTGCAGACGCGGGAGCCCCAGGGCTCGCGGGTGCAGGGGGCGGCGGGGTTGGGCGTGTTCCGCGGCGAGCGCATGTGCGCGGCGGCGATCGCGCGGTTGACGCTGCCGTACGAGCGTTTGGCAGTGGACTGGGTGCAGGGGCACGGCGAGGTGCGTTTCGACGATTATGATGAGCTGCGCGGTTTTTCCGACATCGCGCGCGAGATGAAGCGTGACGGGTTCGAACTGCGCGGGTTGTCGCTGCCGGGACTCGCCCAAGTGCCGGAGGACAGCCGCATGATGGTGATCGCGGGGGCACGGCAGGCGCTGGCGGTTGAGGAGATCCGTCTGGTTGAGGCGTATCTGCAGCGCGGCGGGCGGCTGCTCTATCTGGTTTCCCCCGGTGTGAAGACGGGGCTGGAGCCTGTGCTTGAGAAGTGGGGCATCCGCCTGACGCCGTTTATCGCGGCGAGCCCCCGGACGCTTTCCGGTGCGGAGGTGGTCGTCACAGAGTTTGCGGATCATGCGGTCACGCGTAATCTGGGCAACGCCTCGGTGGTGTTCGGCCTGGCGAGTTGCCTGGAGGCGGTTACGGATCCGGCGGTGATGGCGGGCGCGGACCGTCCGCAGGTGACCTTGTTGGCGCAGACGGGAAAGGACGGGTGGGGCGAGTTGCATCCCGAAGTGTTCCCCCGGCAGTTTGACGCGCAAAGCGAGTTGCGCGGACCTGTGGCGGTGGCGGCGGTTTCCGAGCGGGGGGGGAATGTGGCCAAGGATGTGGCGTTCAAGCCCACGCGCCTGTGTGTGATCGGGGAGACCGACTTTGTGATGAACGGGACATTGTCGGCGCGGGCGAACGCCAACCGCGACCTGTTCATGAATGCGGTCTCGTGGCTGGCTGGGATTGACGTGGGGACGGCGCCGTCGTTGGGCGGGGACGCCACGCTGGTGACGGGTTTCGCGCGGCGGCAGTGGTTGGTGTTTATGTTTTGGGCGGCGGTTGGCGTGCCAACCTGCGTGTTTCTGGTGTATGTCGTGATGTCGTTGCGCATGCGGCGGTGAGAGACGGATATGGGTAATCGTCGGGTCATATGTTTTCTGTTGTCCGGCATTGCGGTTTGTTCCCTTCTCTTGTGGGGGGTGCAGCGGCGGCTGCGTTTCTTCCCGGCTGCCGACAAGGCCAAGGCCGTGTTGGTTGAACACGTGTTGGAGGGGGTTGACCGGCTGACGGTGGAGCGCGGCGACGCGCGGATCGGGTTGGTCAGGCGGGAGGGGTGCTGGGAGATGGAGGCGCCTTTCCCGGCGCGGGTGGATCAGGGTGCGGTGGCGCGTTTGCTGGATGCGTTCGAGTCCGCCCGCGTGACAGACGCGCTCAGTTTCCAGGAATTGCGCCGGCGCGAGTTGTCGCTCAAAGATTTCGGCTTGGCGGTGGCGAACGCGCACGTCGTGCTGAGCGGCGCGCAGCAGCGCGACGAGTTCCTCTTCGGCGGGTTGGCGCCGCTTGGCTCAGAAGTCTACGTGCGGATGAACGGGCTCGAACAGATTCTGGCTGTGCCCTCCGGACTGTACCGGTTGTTGCCGCGGACGGCGGACGATCTCCGTTCCCGCAGGCTGGTTCACGGGAACCGCGCGCAGTTGCGGTCGCTGGAACTGCGCGTGCCGGGAAAGCCGTTCGTCAAGCTTTCGAAGGAAACCGGGACGTGGAGGCTGGTTCAGCCCGTGTCAGCGCCGGCCTCGGACGCCAAGGTGGAGGTTCTGCTCGACACCCTGTACGGCGCCCGCGTCACACAGTTTGTTTGGCCGACGGTCTCGAATGTGATGGATGTCGCGGAGTCTGAATCGGCACTCCGGACGCGGATGGAACTGTACGGGTTCGGGGCAGACACCGGGATGCAGATCCAGTTGCAGGAAACGGGAACCGTTCCTCCCGCAAAGATCGTGTTCGGACGCCCGCTGGACGGGAGTGCGGATCAGAGCTACATTTTGCTTCAGGGGGGGGGCGCGATCGGGGCGGTTTCGAATAGCGTGGCGGACGTTTTCCGCCTGCAGCCCTCCGAGTTGCGTGATACGCGGTTGTTTTCCGATTTGCCGGGGCGCGTCAGGCGTCTTCATATTTATTCCGGCGACCTGTTGTACGTGTTGACGCAGACCAATTCCTTGTGGCGGTTGGAGGCTCCGGTTTCGGATGTGGCCGATCAGGCGGTGGTGAAGGACACGGTAGAAGGGATATTGCGGCTGGACGCCGAATCGGTGGAGGACAGCAGCGCCGGCGGGCCGCCGCGTACAGACAGCGGGGCGGGTTTCCCGGTCAGCTATGTGGAGCTTTTCACGGATCAGGGCGAAACGCGGCTGATGATCGCGCCGGATGATCATGAGGGCAATTTCTTGCGGGTGACGTTCACGAATGCGCCGACGGTCTTCCGCGTGGCGGGCAGCAATGTGCCGCCCGCCTTGGTCAGCGGCGCCGGCCTGCTGGGATTGCGTGACAAAACGGTGTTGGCGCTGCAGGCGGAGCGTTTGAGGCGGATCACCCTCAGAAGGGAAGACGGGAGCTTCGAAGCGGTGGAGCGGGAGGCCAAGGACGCTGTCTGGCGATTGGGCGAAGGTGTGCCGGGACGTCTGGTGCCGGAGCGCCTTTCCGCGCTGATTGCGCTTCTGGAGGCGCTCAAGGCGGAGCGGATTGAGAAACTGGGGCTGACAGCCGGCGACCAGGACGCATACGGGTTGCGCGTGCCTTGGCTGGAGGTGAGCGTTGATGTGGATGCGGCGGACACCGTCCGCAAGACGGTTCTGGTCGGCAGGGAAGCGGGGTTCGGCAAACGGTATGCGATGGTGCGCGGGCTTGATGTGCTGTTCGTGTTGAGCGGGGAGCTGGTGGCGGGGCTCTCCGCGCATCTTGCGGAAACTCTGTAGGCGCATCGCTTTTCCGGAGTGACGATGCTCGAAACCGTGGTGGAATTTCTGAATGGGGCGCAGGGCCGGGATTTTTTCCGGTTTCTCAAGGTTACGTTCTTGGCGTTTTTCACGGTCGCCTCTTTGGCTGTGCTGTTCGCGCCCCGGGCGCGGCCGGGCAAGGTCACTTACGGTTTGCTGCGCGTGACTGTGACAGCCGCGCTTGCCGCGGTTCTGGCGTATCAGGCCACTTGGCAACTGTCGGGGTTCGCCAAGCCGGATTTCGTGAAGTTCATGCGGCGGTATAACAAACGTCCCCGCGCGGCCGAGACGCAGGTGATGCGCGGCCCGATCCTTGACCGGCGGGGTCTGGTGCTGGCCGCGCCCGTGCCGGGCGATGTCTGGGGGCGGCGTTATCCGTTGGGCGAGGCGGCCGTGCACCCGGTGGGGTATTTCCATTCCCGGTTCGGCATCACGGCGGTCGAGCGCGTTTGCGATCCCGAGCTGAGCGGGTACCCCGCCGAGACGAAAGAGGATTTCCCCGGCCAGAGCCTGTTCGCGGTGCGGGCCGCAGAGGGGGCGGCGGTGACCCTGACGCTTGACGCGGGATTGCAGGCGAAGGCTTATGACCTGCTGGAGGGGCGTAAGGGGGCGGTGGTCGTGATGGATCCTCGCAGCGGCGCGTTGTTGGCGCTGGTCAGCTCGCCCGGCTTCGATCCGCTCAACCCCCGGCCTGCGGTGGAGGATGACGAGAACTCGCCGGTTTTCAACCGTGCGACGCAGGGGCGTTATCCGCCCGGCTCAACGTTCAAGATCCTGATCGCGGGCATGGCGCTTGAGAAAGGGTTGTCGCCCGTTTACGCCTGCCCCGGGATGGGATATATCGCCGGGCCGAACACGCCGCCGATCCGCGACAGCGAATACTATGCCTATGCGCGCAAGGGCGCGGTGTGGCCGGGATGGGGGCGCCTGAATCTCGAAGCGGCGATGACGCACTCTTCAAACGTCTATTTTGCGCAGTTGGGCGTGGGGTGCGGCGCGCCTGCGTTCAACCGTATGATAGCGCGTGCCCGTATCAACGAGGCGTTGGTTTATTTGGATGCGCCTGCCGGCAAACTGAAAACCTCATGCGGCCACGCGCCTGAGGTTACCCGGAAACGGAAGCTCGCCGTGTTGGCGATCGGCCAGGGCGAGATGCTGGTGACGCCGTTGCATGTCGCATGCTTTACGGCGGCGGTTGCGGCCGGCGGCGAGATGGTGCGTCCCCGGTTGCGTGCGGACGAGCCGGTCGAGAAGGTGGGGGTTCTGTTCATGCCCGAGACGGCGAAGCAGCTCGGGGGAATGTTGCGCAAGGTGGTGCGTTCGGGAACGGGCAGGGCGGCGGATGTGCCGGGGCTGGAGGTTTGCGGCAAGACCGGCACGGCGCAGGTTCCGGGGGGCGAAGACCATGCGTGGTTCACCTGTTTCGCCCCGCACAAGCGTCCGGGCATTGTGGTGACCGTGCTGGTCGAACGGGGCGGTTTTGGCGCAAAGGCCGCTTTGCCGGTGGCGCGTGCGCTGCTTGAGGAGGCGGATCGGCTGGGGTATGTCCGCCTGGCCGGGGAGAAACGGAAATGAGCAGGCGGGATTCAACCATCACTCCGGTCGGTGCGGCGGCGGGGCTTTTTCTGATCTCCGTCCTCGCCGTGTCGTGCGCCTGCCTGTCGGTGCTCGGGGTGAAACTGAGCAACGCGCCGGTGGTGCCGTGGGAGCAGTTGATCCCGTTGGGCGTTTACGCCGTGGGGGTGCCGGTGGTGCTGGTCTGGCTGAAGCTGATCGGCTGGAAGGGTGACGCTGGGGTGGTCGGCGCCGTTTTTCTCCTCTGCGGCATGGGGCTGGTCGTGCAGTTCCGCATGGGCAGTTTTGCGCAGGGGCTGGCCGCGCCTTTGGCGTTGGTGCCGTTGCCGTTGGGACTGGCGGCCTTTGCGCTTGGGGTCTCGCTGACGGGCAAGGGGCGCGGCGTCTGGCTGACGGGGGCTGGCTGGCTGGCCTATCTCGCTGCGCTGGCCGCCTTGGCGGCGCTGCTGGTGCTGGGGAAGCGGTATCGCGGCGGAATGTACACAGCGGGCAACATGAACCCGTCTGAGGTTGTGAAGCCGCTGCTGGTGTTTTTTCTGGCGGTCTATTTGAGTCGGAGACAGAAGGCGTTCTCGGAAACGCAGGCGGGAATGCCGGTGCCGCCGTTTGGGACACTGCTGGGGTTGGTGTTCCTGTGGAGCGTGCCGATGCTGCTGACCATTGCCTTGAAAGATTTGGGTCTGATGGTGTTGCTGAACGCGATCCTGATCGTGATGCTTTTCGCCATCGCGCGCAGTACGGGCTATCTCGCCATCGGGTTGGCGGCGGTGGCCGCGGCGGGATTCGGTGTGCGCTTCATATCCGCCCATGCCCAAGCGCGGTTTGACGTCTGGCTCGATCCGTTTGCCGACCCGACCGGCAAGGGGTGGCAAATCCTTCAGGCGCTCTCGGCGATGTATTCGGGCGGCTTATGGGGCGCGGGACTCGGCGCGGGCGTGCCGCAGACGGTGCCGATTGTGACCTCCGATTTCGTGTATGCGGCTCTGGCGGAGGAGATCGGGCTGGTGGGGTGCGGCCTGTTGCTGATGGTGTACGCCGCGCTTTTCTCGCGCGGGTTTCGCGTGGCGGGCGCGGCGCGCACGCCGTTCGAGCGGTTGCTGTGCGTGGGGCTGACGGGCTCGCTGGCCGTGCAGACGCTTCTGAATGTGGCGGGTGTCACCAAGGCTTTGCCCCTGACCGGCATCACGCTGCCGCTCATCAGTCATGGCGGTAGCAGCCTCGTCACCACGCTCTTCATGGCGGGGATGATCGCCGGGCTTTCCGACCGCAAATGACGCCGGGGCGCGTCTGCGCAGCGTTACTTCGCGGCGGGAGCCGGTGCTGTGGGCGCCGCCGGTGCGGCGGGAGCCGGCAGGGTGGACTGTTGCGAGAACGGCAACGCCTGATGGGCCGCCGGTGCCGGAGTCTTGACCCCCTCCATCACGGAGGATCCAGAGTGGGAGGTCAGGCGGGAGAGGGCGAGTGTGTTGAGCAGAAAGACGGTGCCGAGGATGATGGTGGCCTTGGTCAGCACGTTGCCCATCTGCGCGCCGAAGAGCGCTTCGCCCATGCCGCCTCCGAAACTGACGCCGAGTCCGCCGTCTTTCGGTTTCTGCAGCAGGATCACGCCGCCCAACAGGAAACACACAAGCACTTCGATGACATACAAAAAGCTGATCAGGATCTGCATGATACACACTCCGTTCGCGACCGCCTAACGCATAGGCGGTAAAAAGAGGAACCTTTATAGCAGAAAGGGAGCCGCTTTCGCAACCGCAAAAATCCGCCCGGTGCAATCGGTTAGTGACAGGGGGGAAGAGTCATCGTGTACGGGCACGTGAACGGGCACGTGTACGGGGTATGGCCAACGTTCACGTTCTCCAAACCGGTATCGGTATCGCTATCGGGTTCGAAACCGGCTGTCGCGCCCACGCAGTGGCTCGCAGCGACAAGTGTAATGGTGGC
>JALHET010000220.1 GCA_022839525.1 Lentisphaerota bacterium | reverse complement strand
GGGGAACTGCCGGTCGAGGTCAAACTGATCGATGTGAACGTAACGTCCGACACGCAGGTGGTGACCGACGTCATGGATTGCGCGGCCTTTGCGGCTGGCTCCGCCACGTTAAACATGGGTCTCATGCCGCGCATGGCGGCAACGCTGACCTACCTGCGAGGCCTCAAGCCGGTTGGGAAAACCTGTTTCGCGTTCGGCTCCTACGGCTGGGCACCGAAGGGAACCGAAGAGGTTTCCCACTATCTGCAGGCGATGCAGATGACGCCGGTGTGCGGGCCGGTGGCGTGCCGCTTCGCGCCGGACGCGGAGACGCTGGCCAAGTGCAGGGCAGCAGGCCGCGCACTGGCTGAAATCGCGATGAAAGCGTAAGGGGGGCTTCATGAGTCTGGCTTGTCCGACATCTCCGGCGCGTCTGATACGGCGCGGTTTGCTGGTAACCGTGCTGGCGTTCGCGCGGGTTTCTGCGGGGTTGGCTCAGTCACCGTTCGCGCTGAATCTGGAGAGTGCGGCGGTTGCCCCCGGGCATGTGGATGTGCGGATCACGGTGTCGGTTCCCGAGCGACACGTCATCTATGCCGACACCTTCAAGGTCACGGCTGGCGCGGATGCCGTTGCCGAACGTGTTGCCACCAACTCGGTGATGGCCGGGCACTTCATCCATGAAATGGGCGTGCCCGCAGACCGGGTGCACACCATCCTCGGCGGGGTGGACGAGGCCGTGTTCCGGTTCGATGCGGCGGGCGGCAGGTTTGTGACGGATGGGGGGGCGGGGGATGCTCAACGCCCAACACCCGGCGCTCAACCGTCAGCATGGTCCCAGGGACTGGCGGTGACCGCGGGCGGCGGATACATGGGTGTTGAGGAGTTCCTCGCGTTTCTCGACCGGGCCGAAGGTGACCCGCGGCCTTCGGGCGTGTCTGCCGCGGGGCTCTCGGGTTTTCTGAGCGACCCCGTGGCCTTTTTCCATGCGCGTGGCTGGGCGCTGACGCTGCTGCTGGTGCTGGTCGGCGGCGTGCTGCTGAACCTCACGCCGTGTGTGTTGCCGATGATGCCGATCAATCTGGCGATCATCGGTGCGGGTGCGGGGACGCGCGGGCGCGGTTTCTTTCTGGGCGCGGCGTATGGGGCCGGGATTGTGTTGGTGTACGGAGGGTTGGGGTGGCTCATCCTGCGCAGCGGGCTTTTTTTCGGGGCGTTGCAGGCCTCGCCGTGGTTCAGTCTGGCGGTCGCGCTGATTTTCGTCGCGCTGGCGTTGGCGCTGTTTGATGTGTTCGTCATTGATTTCACGCGGTTCACTTCGACCCGGGGAAACACCCGGCAGGGCACGTTCGCGGCTTTTTCGGCGGGCGCGCTCTCGGCGTTGCTGGCGGGAGCCTGTGTCGCGCCGGTCGTCTTGGCGATGTTGTTGCTGGCCGGTACGCTCTACGCGGGAGGCGCGTCCAGCGCGCAACTCTTGCCGTTCGTGCTGGGGCTGGGCATGGCGTTGCCGTGGCCGTTTGCGGGCGCGGGGCTGTCGGTCTTGCCGAAACCCGGCATGTGGATGGTGCGGGTGAAGCAGGCGTTTGGCGTGTTCCTCGCCGTGCTGGCGGCATACTACTTCTATCTTGCCTGGGTCGGTTTTTCGCCCGTTGCCCACGGGATCCGCGAAGGCTCGATTTTGGCGGGCGACCGCGCGGCATGGGAAGACAAGGTGGCTCAGGCGCGCCGCGAAGGCAAGCCGCTGCTTGTGGATTTCTGGGCCACGTGGTGCAAGAACTGTTCGGTCATGGAGCGGACAACGTTCAGGGACGAGCGGGTCAAGGCGCGTCTGTCCGGTTACGTGGTGGTGAAGGTGCAGGCCGAGAAACCGGAACAATCCCCCGCGAAAGAGATGCTCAGGGCGTTCGACGTGCGCGGGTTGCCCGGTTTCGCCGTGCTGCGGGAACCGCGTGAGGCAGGCGTTGGGAATTAGCCGGCTCGCCGGTCATGTTTGCTCTTTTGCCTCGGGTGTGAGAAGGCATGCCCAAGGAATTGGCTCAATCGGGGGGGACGACACGTTCGGTTCGCCCGGAAAACGAAGGGGAGGAAACGATGAAGACGGCGACTGGAAGGGTGTTTGTGCTGGTGGCGGGGATGACGCTGGGTGCGGTTGCGGAGGGGGTTGTGCCGACCGCGGTGGAGGGTGCTGAGCAATGGCTGAACGGGGTTATCCCCCTGCCGAAAGAAGTCAGCCTTGCGCAACAGGTCACGCTGCCGGCCAGCGACGTCAGGCTCACGCTGCGGGGCGGCGCGGACGAGCTCGAACGCAACGCGTTGCGTAAACTGCAGACGCTGTTCCTCGACAAAGCGGGTGTGGAGAACGCGGCGGTCGGGGCGTTTGATATCCTGCTCGGCGTGTGCGACGCCGACGGCCGGGTCGGCGACGTGGCCGTGCCGGATGCCGCGAGGCTGCAGACGTTGACGAACCGGGAGCAGGCGTACCTGATCCGTCCGGTCGGAACGGACCGGCTCGTCCTGACGGCGCTCGACGCGCGCGGCGTGTTCTACGCCGCCCTGACCCTGCGGCAGTTGCTCGAAACCCGTTTCAGGGGCGACCGCGTCAGCGTGCCGCTGGCCGTCATCACGGACTGGCCGGATTTGGCTGAGCGCGGCGAGTGGGGCGGCTCCTCGACGCGCGACATCGAGTGGATGGCGGAACGCAAGATGAACCTGATCGAATTCCATACGCCGCACGGCGTGGCGTCCAACGGCACGGTCACGACCGGCATGGACAGCGCGCTGCTGCGGCGCGGCCGCCTGAATGCGGTCAAAATGGTGCCGATCATAACGCACTTGAATGGTATGGGGAGGTTCGGCGTCTACGCCGCCTTCCCCAGTTTGAAGGGCAAGGGCGAGAAAGCGGTCTATCGCGAACGCAAGGGGCCGCAGGAAGTAGAAAACGCCGTTGTGTCGACGACGCTTTGGGCGCCGTGCGCGTCCGACCCCAAGCTTCACGAGGTCTTGACCGGCTGGATGCGCGGCTTTGCGAGCCATGGGGGCGTGCACGACATCTCCTGTTGGCTGGGGGAGCTTTCGCTGCGTTGCGAGTGCGCGGAATGCGCCAAATCGGATCAGTTCGCGCTCGAGACACGGGCGTTCGTCAAGGCCTGGCGGCTGGCCGCCAAGGATTACCCTGATCTGCGGATCCGCATTCTGCTGACCCAAGGCAGTTACACGTCCAACGACAAGGTCTTGGCGGAAATCCCGCCCGGGGTCGATGTCAGTTACTACGATGGGGGCCGGACATACGATTCCTCGCCGACCCCGATGATCTACCCGCTGCTCGAGGAGTATGCGGCCAAAGGCCGCTGGTTGGGCGTTTACCCGCAGCTCACGCCGTCCTGGCGCATCGTCAGCCCCTGGAGTTGTCCGCAGTTCGTCAAGTTCCGCATGACGGAGTTCGTGGACAAGAAATTGGCCTGTGTGGTCGGGTACGTGGTGCCGGACAACCGGCTGTTTGATTTCAACGTGACCGCCGCGGCGGAGTGGGGTTGGAACGCGCACGGCCGCAGCGAGCGGCAGTTCGCCGTGGCCTGGGCGACGCGCCAAGGCTTCCGACGGCCCGAGACGGTGGCGGACTGGGTCATGAGGCTTGGTCCGGTTACGTGGGATCTCTACGGCGCGCGGCTGGTCGAGCGTCACCTGTTCCGGCCTGCGGGCATCGGGGCCATGGTGTCGAAACGCGCGAAACCCGCGTTCGGGAAAGGCATGCTCGCGGCGTTCCCCGATGGGGCGCGATTGCGCGCCAACCGGGAAGCCTGTGTGGACGCTTTGCGGCTGGCCAATCAAACGGGATCGCCCGCCATGGTTGCCGAAACCCGTGCGGTACTTGGGTACTACGACATGCTCATCGAGATCTGCGGCATCGGCGACGTGCTGTCGGCGAAGAGCGCGATCGGCTTGCCTGAACGCCATGCGCTTCAGGACGGCATGAACCGCCTGGTGCTGGCGGGGATACTGAACACCGAGGCGCTGCACGATTGGGAACGCGCTGTCAGTGTCGGGGTGGGCGGAGGCCGGTTCGACGACTGCGTCGCAGCCACGGTTGGCACGGTTCAGGCGGTGGCGGACGCGCTCAAGCCGTACGGCGTGTGTAATTCGGCCCGTCTGTTTCTGCCGGGCACCATCGGCGCATGGGAGTCCGCTGATTTCCAAGAAACAGCCGCTATTCTGAAGGAGTATGATGTCACCGGGAACGTGGTTGCGCCGGGCACGTACGCGGTGACGTTCCAGTACACATCGGGGTGGAACGGACTGCATATCTCCCGAGTGGCTCTCATGGCGAGCCCGAAGGGCAGGCCGACGGAGCGGGTCGAGCTCTGTGCCGACGCGCATGAGGGGAAAACCGCACACATCAGCGCGGGCAACGTCTATCGCCTGCAGGTCGGGCAGGTGGATCCCGATAGCACGTACCGGGTTGTTGCGAAGATTCGGGGCACCCGTCCGCAGGATCAACAGGCCGGCAGGACCGGCTGCGGCGGAACCGTTTCGATGCAGCGCGAGCGCGAGCCGGACTGGCAGGCACGCGTCATGGACGTGAAGCCGCTCCCGGATACGCGGGGGCACTGAGGGTTGCCCACTGTTCTTTTCTTGCATGAAATTTACCAATCATGCAATTGCCGTGTGGGAGTGCGCGGCCGCATAATAAACGGTATTCAACCGGGAACTTCGATTGAACGAACCGTTTAAACCTCTTAAAACAAAAAGGACTTCCATGAAACAAACACTCCTCATTTTACTCTCGATGGCGGCC
>JALHET010000219.1 GCA_022839525.1 Lentisphaerota bacterium | reverse complement strand
GGTTAGTCCGACGCAGCACGCTCAAAGCATCCACCCGGAAAACTGCTCTTTGGGCAACGGCACTGCCGCGCGTTCCTCCTGTGAGCCGTCGCCGCGCAGGATACGTACACTCACTTCTTTACGGCCTCCGTGATCGCCATAGCCGGCACACAAGCCGGCCGCGCGCGCCAAATCCCCCTCGCCAACAACCCCCTTCGGGAGCAGCACGGTCGGCCCCGGCACATTGACCGTATGCAGCAAAACATCCCCGTCGCGCCGCGCCTGAGCGAGCGCGGCGTTGTCGCGCGCGTCCCGCCCCGCCACGCACTTTGTGCCGCCCGGAAGCCGGAAATGCCGCCCATACAGCAACAGCCTCACCAACCGCTCGTCATCCAGCCCCTCATGCCCCTGCAGATCCGCAACCTTGCGGCAAAAGCCCTTTTCCGTCAGCAGGCATCCCCCCGCAGGCGAAGGGTACTCGTATATGCCGTACTTTGCGGCCAACTCCATCTGCGGTTTGCGTGAACGCCCGTTCAGCCCCAACAGGCGCGTGCGGTCAACCACCCCCTCTTGTTCCGGCACGGTTGGCTCCAGCAGCAACGCGCTCAAAGGCCGCAGCAAACGGCCGCCGAGCGCCGCGTCTCTCTCCACCATCCCCAGCGACTGCCGATTCTGTGACATCGGCCTCTGGTTGAGCACCTCGCCCGTTGCCACAAAATCAAACCCCTTCTCCCGCATCAGTTCCCCTGCCCGCAGGATCATCCGCGCGTGGCAGTCGATACAGGGGTTCAGCGCCCCGCCAAAACCGTGCGGGGGATGCTTCACCAGCGAAAGGATGTCCTCCGTGAAGGGCACCACATGTAAAAAAACTTTCAGTCGGGTTGCCGCCCGCATGGCCGCCCCGATCTTAAAGAAAGGGCTTTCAAACACCACCGCCTCAACATAGAGTCCCTGCTCACGCAAAACACATACGGCGAGTTGGCTGTCCAGGCCGCCCGACAGGAGGCAGAGCCCGCGCCCGCACCGCGCCGCCTCCGGTTCCACCCGATACGAAACACGGTTCAAGAAAGCTTCTCCATAAGATGCCGGAAAGCCTCGCGGACAGCTTCAATGCCAAAAAACACGAGCACACCGAAATAGAGGATGGTGACGAGATTACCGATATGCCCCAGCAGGATGAAAAGACCGTCTTTCTGCAAAAGCCCCAAGGACAGAAACAGCAGCGCCAGCGCAGGCAGGGTGTTGCTGAACGGGATCAGCCCGAAAGGCGCCATGAGCAGAACCGCGCCCAACACCAGACCGCCGTCGCTCAACAGCGTCGCCAGCCCGCTGGAGGCCACTCCGTTCAACCGGTGGGGGCGGCACACGCGCTCCAAACGGTGCAGCCATTTGACGCCTTTTCCCAGCCCGTCCCGGATCTTGTCGGACGGCAACGCGTGCTGCGCAATCCGCTTCGGCATCCACAGGGTACGGTTCAGAAGACGGCTGGTACCAATCAGCAGGATCGCGCCGCCGAACACGGTGCTGACCCCTGGAATCGAAACCGGAACCATGAAGACCAGCGTTAGAAGAACCGTCAGAAGTAACAACCCGTCCGGACCCACAAGATCGCGGATCTCCGCCACCGTCACGTCGCCCGGCGGCAACCGGTCAATCACACCGAGGAGCCGCTCGCCGAAAGGCTCGGCTTGCCATCCGCAGTCCACCTCGCCGCACGCGTCTGAATTTTTTTCCATGCCGTCGCCCTGTACCCCGCACGAGGTTAGGCTTCCTTTCCGTCAAGAAATCAGGTATCGTTTAATGAAAATTGGAGGATAAAGGATGATTTGCCGTCTGTCCATCATGAACCTTCTCGTCCCGCTGCTTTTTTGCGCCGCAATGCCCGTCCGCGCCGACGTGGGGGTCGCCTTGTTCCGCCAGTCGGGCGCGCCCCTCGACCCCTCCCTGCGCAACGAGGTGGGCCACGCTGCGCGGCAGGCCTCTGACTGGCTCGCCGCCCGTCAAAACGCGGACGGTTCCTGGGGCGACACAAACCGCGTCCACCTCACCTCCCTCGCCTTGCTCGCGTTAAGCGCGTCACGCCTCCCGAAATTTTCCGAGCCGTGTGCACGGGCCGTCCTCTGGCTCGACCGCGACGCCACGAACCGTCTGGACTGTCTGGACACGCAGGCCTGGCGACTCCTCGCGCTTGTTTCCGCGCTCCAGAACACGCCTGGCCGAACCAATGTGTGGTGCCGTTTTGCGAAAACAGCGGGTACCCAAGCAAACGCTGACAACGAAACCGCCCGGTTTTGGGCAGAGGCCTTGGCCGCCGCCGGTCTTGCGCCGCCCCCCACTGAGCCGCCCGACGCACGCGGGCGGCTGGCCCGCGTGGCCGCCGCATGGCCGCCAGCGTCACCCCTTTCCGCCGCGACGGCCTGGCAACTCGCACACCAGATCAACCGCACAGGGGCTGGACAGCTTGTCCACAATAACACACCGCTGGATTGGCGTACAGACCTCAGCCAACGTCTCATAAACACACAGCGCCGCGCGTCCGATATTGGCGGCTACTGGGCGGCGCCCACACAGGACGGTACCATCGCCGAAACGGCTTTCGGGCTTCTGGCTCTTTTTGAACTTTAATTTTTGGGTTGCATCTTTTTCTCATGATCCGATATGATCACTACAGAATATGACTGTTTTTCTGGTTTGAGGAAAAGAACCGGGTATTGACATGAGTAAAAAAATACGTGTTGGAATGGTCGGCGGAGGCGCCGATTCGTTTATGGGAAACATCCACCGCACAGCGATCGAACAGAGCGGGTGCGCCGAACTGGTGTGTGGTGCGTTCGGCTCCACGCGCCAGAGTTCGTTTGAAACCGGCAAAATGCTGAACCTGCCGACTCGGCGCGTGTACGGCACCTACCGCGATCTGTTCCGGCGCGAGGCCGCGTTGCCGGAAAATGAACGGATCGATTTTGTCACCATTCTAGCCCCCAATGCCATGCACTACCCGGTCGCCATGTCCGCGATCGATGCGACTATCCCGGTGTTCAGCGAAAAACCTTTCACCTGCAACATGGATGAGGCGCTTAACCTCACACGGAAACTGCGGAGTACTGGGCTCTCTTATGGGATCGCAATGGTGTACCCCGGCTACCCGTCACTCCAACAGGCCCGGACACTGATCCAAACCGACAAGGCGCTCGGCACCGTGCGCAAAGTCGTTGCCTCCTACCCCCTCGGCTGGATGTCCCAGCGTCTCGAAACGGCAGGCAACAAACAGGCCGGATGGCGCACGGATCCGCGCCGGTGTGGACCGGCCGGTTGCCTCATCGATCTGGGCATCCACTGTTTCTACCTTACGGAATGGGTCGTTGGCCTGAGCGTCAGCGAAGTGTGTGCCGATCTGCGCCCCACCGTCGCAGGACGTATACTGGACGACGACTGCAGCGTGCTGGTGCGTTTCTCGACAGGTGCCCGCGGCATGTTTCTCGCCAGCCAGATCGCAACGGGCAAAACCGAAGGCCTCTCCCTTAGGGTTTACGGTGACAAAGCCGCGCTCAACTGGGCGCAAAGCAAACCCGATCAACTGATACTGACCGGTCTCGACGGCAAGCGTCAACGTATCACCGACGGGCCGCCTGCTGAAGACATGGCGGGTATTACGACACTCACGCCCTACGGGAATAACACCGCATATATTGCGGCACTGGCCTCCGCCTACCGGTCGTTCGCCGACACACTCGAAAAAACGAAAAACAAAAACCCGAACGTCCCCCCCATTTTTATGAGCGTTGAGGAGGGGTTGCGCACGGTCGCCTTTGTTGATGCGGTTATCAGAAACACGGCACAGCCTGCGGAAGAGGGGGTGCCGCCTCCGGCCAAGTGGATGCCGCTTGTCGTGCCCCCAGTTCCTGAACTGTAGGCATCCCCGCCATCCGCACCAACCTCGGGTGCTCCCGACACGAAGGGTATCCCTTCGCCGCCATCCGCGCACTGAAAAATTTTCCAAGCGCTACCGTGAAGAAGGGTTGACAGACGCTCCATGATTTTTTAAAGTGTGCCCCGTTTTCGTCCCAAAAAAGGGCGTTTTTTATGTTTGTGGCGAGGTAGCTCAGTTGGTAGAGCAGCGGACTGAAAATCCGCGTGTCACCGGTTCGATCCCGGTCCTTGCCACCATTTTTTT
>JALHET010000218.1:4172-5519 GCA_022839525.1 Lentisphaerota bacterium | reverse complement strand
CTCCTCGGTTTTCTGATCCTGCCCGCTCGTGTTTAAGAGACGGAAGTGATACGGCGTGCCCCAGGGATCGAGGAAATATCCTCCCGTCAACTGGGCGTTCAGATACACCGCCCCGTCCGCGTTCCCGCCCATCAGTTCGTTCAGGTTGGATTTGTCGGCCACGACCGCATTGCCGGACACCTCCACCGGCCAGTCGTCGTAGGCGGCCTCGTAGGAGAGCCAGGCGTTGATCAGCTCCCGCACTTCGGCGTTGGCCTTGGCGACCTTGGCCTGGTTGCGGGCCTGCCCGACCCCTGAAAAGGCCACCCCCATGAGGATCGCCAGCATGCCGGTGACCACCATCATCTCGATCAGCGTGAAGGCGTTCGACCGGGTGGAAGGTTTGAACGTTTGAAGGCTTGAAGGTTTCATCTCACTCCTCGACCCACGTCTTGATGTCGTCCTTGGTGTTCGGCGTACGGTCCGGCCCATACGACCACGCGCCGATATCCAGACTGTTCCCGGTGGTCGTGACCCTGGCGCCGAACGTGACCGCCAAAGGCAGGCCCCCGGGATCCAGGTTGTCCACCGCCTTGCCGTAGTCGGCATGAAAGTCGGTCAGGCTCGCGTTCGGGCGGTTTTTACTGCCCTGGCGTTCCGCGAAGGTCAGCACGTTCGACCGCTTAGGGGTGCCCCAGTTTCCGCTCCCTTCCAGAGGTGTCTCCACCCGGTTCCCGGCTTTGTCGTAGGTGACTTTCTTCAGGCTCCGGTTGTACAGCGGCGTGCCTGCGCTTCTCAGTTCCACCCCGCCGGAGAGGGTGTAAAACAGCAGGCTCCCCCCGGAAAAATTCTGTTCCTCCGTCACATATTGCGGAGGCAGAAAGCGCGCGTCCACCGCCGCCGAAGCGTCGCGCTGTATCGCGCCGATCCCCGAGCGCACCTGCATGAAACTCTCCGCGCGCCGCGTGCCCGTGCGCCACGCGAGGCTGGTCTGCTGGAACAGCATCCCGAGCATCATCACGATCACGACGAGGATGGTGGAGGCGACCAGCACCTCGACCATGGAAAAGCCGGCGGCAGACCGGAAGCCGGGAGATTTGAGATTTAAGCTTTGAGATTTTGCCATCGCATCCACTCCTGCCCCGCAACGTGTAACCCCTAACCTGTAACCCCTACTGCGTGGGGTCGCCCTGAAAAATGGCCTCCGCGTAATAGACCGGGTTGTTGGTGTAATCCGTAATCTTCCCACCCTTGACTTCCGTAGACTGCACCATAATGCCCATGATCTTGTCCGAAGCGCCGGGCACCAGGCAGCAAATCATCCGAAACCGATCCTGCCCCCACCCCATGGGGAGTTTTATCCGGTTC
>JALHET010000218.1:0-4163 GCA_022839525.1 Lentisphaerota bacterium | reverse complement strand
ATAAACGTCGGCACGTTGTCTTGAACCGACGGGAGGATGCCGCTGTTTTCCCTTTCCGCCACATTCGGAAGACTCTTCCACTGCGACCACGGGAAATTCGTCAGCGAGGCCGCCGCCACGGCCTGATTCAGCAGGTAATCCGAAAACATGGCCTGCGTGATGTCCGCCTGCCCCTGCGTGCTCTCGCGCAGCCCCAGCGGGAAGAGCGCCACCGCGCTCAGGATGCCGACCGCCATGACGAAGATCGCCATGTTGACCTCCATGAGCGAAAAACCGGCTTTTACTTTTTTCAACATTTCAGAACTCCTAACTCAGGTAACGCCCACAATCTGAAATTCCCACCACGAAGTCACGAAGAAGAGAAGCGTCATTAAAAAACCTCGCGCTCTTCGTGTCTTCGTGGTGCAACACCTTTTTTATTATTCTTGTCGGTTTATAAAGCACTAAACCCCCTACTGGTAATTGATGGAACCGTCACTCTTGACCTCAATCTTGGCTGTCGTGTTCGGCGGGAGCAGCTCGCGGATCCGGATCGTCTCGTCACGCTGTGCCGTGCCGTCCGGCAGAAACGTGACGCACACCACCTTGCTCACGTTGTCCGGCTCGTTGTTGCTGGCCCCGTCCAGCTCGACGAACTTGAACCCCTTGGGCAGGGAGCCGGGCGGCGAGGCCTCCACGCCATACGTGTCGCCCACATTCCACGTGGCATCGTTTGGGTTTTGAACATTCATGTTTTTCGTGAACCCGTAGGCGGGAAGCGTGTAAACCTTCGATGGCTGATAGGCCGATCCCCGGCCCGTCAGGTCGTGCTTCTCCACCGACGGTTTGACGTTCCACCATTTGCCCTGCGTCAGGTTGTAGAGACGCATGCTGCCGAGATAACTCGCGGACGCCGCCTCAGTGCCGAACATCTTGTCCAGCGGCGCGAACTCGTCGATCAGCTTACCCTGGCTGATGAAGGAGATTTTGCCGACCTCCTTGCAGACCACGTACGACGGCACGACCGTAGGGTCGCTTCCGTCATACCCCGTGATCTCGTTGAACACCATCACGCTGACGCGCACGCCCTCCAGACAGGCGCGCTGGCGCGCGAGGATCAGGCTGTTGGCGAAATGCTTGACCGCGCTGCGGCGCGTCATGCCGCGGATGGCGCTGAAATAGCTGGTCACCGCCAGCGTGGTGAGCATCGCCATGATGGACATCACCGCTAGAAGTTCCAGCAGCGTAAAGCCCCGGCTGCGCTTCCGTTTTTTGCCTTTGGTATTCATATCGTTACCTTCAACGGATTCGTGCCTTACAAACCCAAACAAGGTGTTGCACCACGAAGACACGAAGAGCACGAGGTTGTTTAATGACTCGCCCCTTTTTCGTGTCCTTCGTGACTTCGTGGTGAGAATCTCGGGTCACCCGTAATCATAATCTTTATCCTAATCTTAATCATTCAAACGTTACCCTCTCGCCCGCTTGCTCCCGGAACCGCAGACCGTTCAATCGACCCTCTTTGGACACTTCCAATACTGAGGTGCCTTGTTAACATAGGTGAGATGCGATTTATCCTGACGCTCTACCGTGACAGAATCGGTCTGCGTGTTGTATCTGACGCAATAATACCGGATCTTGGAGGTGTCGTCCGGGTCTGGATAGATGAGCGGGACGTCGGTTGTCTCGTTTAGAGCGGCCCGCAACTGCACGCGCCTTCCTTGATACAGCGCCAACAGCGCCGAACCGTCGAGAAAGGCAGTCTGGTTGGAGCTTCGCGGCCCGTGGTAGACCTTTTTAAAGACCCTCTTGTTGTTCTCGCCGTGCGCCCACCGGATGTTTCTATCATGCGGGTCTTCGTCAAAATCGTTTCCCGGAGAGAACGGCCAACTCCCCTCCCGCGTGCGGTAATTGACCAGCGCCAGCTCCAACGCCCGGCAGGTGGCCTCAACCTTCCGGACACGGCTCTGTTTCACCGCCTTGATGGCCGCGCCGGTCGCCAGCGTGGCGAGAACCGCCATGATCGCGATCACGACCAGCAGTTCCAGAATGGTGAACCCGCCCGCCCGGAAAGTCCGCCTAACGCGTAACTTCAAACCTATCAGCTTAAAAATGTCCATACGTACTCCAAAAAAGTTATCGCGCCACGAAGACACGGAGATCACGAAGTTCTTTTATGGTGCTTCTCTTTTCCGCGTCCTTCGTGACTTCGTGGTAAGAATTTCGAATCGTGGGCACCGCCCGCATGAGAACTCCCGCACTTTAGAACTTCTCCCGTCCTATTTCTCCGACCGCGACTGGCCGTGCGGCCAACTCAGCCGGTCGTCTCCCGGATACCGTTTCCCCTCGCTGCCGTCCTTGCCGTCCGGGCCGCGCGACCAGACAATAGCCGACGCGCGGATGTTCGCGCCTTCCGGCGCGCCCTCGCCCGCGTCCACATAGCCGTCGAAATTCAGATCCAGGCGGAACTGGAGCCGGTGTTCGGCAACAGCCCCCTCGCCCAAGTTCGGGGAACCGCGGAGCTTCGCGCGACCCCACGGGTCGAGCAATCCATACCGGTCAAGGCTGTCGGGATTGATCTCTGAGGTAATGCTCCCTCCGCTTTTTTTATACGTGGAAAGATCCAGCAGTTTCATTTCCTGCAACACGCCGCACGCTTCCGCGTCCATCTCTTGCTTGGTCGGCAGAACCTTCCCCCACCCGCGCTCCTGCTGCAGGTAGAGGGTGAGGGCCGTGGCCGTTTCGGCGGCCAGCGTCTGCGCCTGCGCCTGGCGGGCCGTCATTTTGACATGCGAAACGGTCGCGATCAGCGACGCGGCCAGAATGCCCAGAATGCCGATCACCACCAGCATCTCGACCAGGGTGAAGCCGGAGGACAGGGAAGGGGAGAATGCCGAACGCCGAACGCCGAACGCCGAATCAGATTTTTCCGTGCTGTTTTTCACTTTCCGCATAAAAAGCTCTTTCTGTGGAGAGTTTACGGGTTACAGGCTCTGCCCCGCTCCCTACTTCGACCGGTCAAACCGCGCGATGTCGTCTTTGGTCCAGGCTGTCACCTTCAGCCGGTCTTCAGGCTTCAGCCCCTCCAGCGCGATCCACGGCGGGAAGGTCTTGCCGTCCGGCCCCGCCGACCAGATGCGGTAGCTTTGATAGGGCGGCATCGAATGGTAATACAGATCGTTGCCCCACCCGTCCCGGATGGAGACGCCCTGCAACATATACCGAACCCCCGTATTTTGCGGATCCTCAAACGGCCTGAAGAGGAGGTCGGTATCCTTCTCGTGGGTGTCAACCCCAAAGAGATCCTTTGGCCCGCCGATCAGGCTTTTCTCGAAGTTGGGCAGCCAGCGTGCCACCGCGTGGTTCTCCCGCGCGCGCTGCGCCGCCAAAGTGCCCGTATTGTGCCTCCGCCACTGCCGGCTGCTGAAGAAGTTGGGATCCGGCGTCATCTGCGCGTCTGGGGGTGTTTTGGTCAGCTCCTCGCCGCCCATCAGCTCAACACGGGGCATCAGGAACGACATCAGTCCGAACTGGAAAATCCGGATGCCGGACCACGCGGACTGAGGACGGTTGGCGGCGGTGGGGCCGAGCGCGTCGTTCACGCTATAGACACCCTCTCCCGCATAACGTATCCCGATGTATTGGTCGACCGAGCGCACGTTCGGATAGCAGAATGCGACCGGCTGGCACGCGGCCGCACGGTTCGCATTCTCCTCGGTGAGCGTGCCAGCCGGAGAGGTGGATCCATTCGGATTCTCTTTCAGATACGGATCCGGCGAACCGTGCTGGGGCACAGGCGGATAGGTGCCGAACTCCGCATAGAAGCCGGAGAGGGCGTTCTGTACCCGCTCAAGCCGCGCGACGGTCTCGGCCCGTTTGTTTCCTGTGCCCGCCGCGCTGAGCAGGCGGAACACCCCGGCCATCAGGATGCCGATGACCGCGATCACCACCATCAGCTCGACCAGGGTGAAGCCGGCCACGTCAATCTTTCCCACACTGTTTCTCGCATTCCGCATGCTATCAACCACCCACTTTCTCTGTGCTCTTTGTGTGCTCTGTGGTTAATCTACCAGTAGCCAAAGGCAATAAGCGATAGGAAACCGCCTCTCCCTTACGCCTGCGAGCCGAGGGTGCCGATGATCTGGATCATGGGCATGAACATCGCGATCACGATCGTGCCGACG
>JALHET010000217.1 GCA_022839525.1 Lentisphaerota bacterium | reverse complement strand
AAGTAGATGAACTCGGGGGACTGGTTCGTGTAGATTTTCTGGAGAAAGTCGAGCACGTCGGCCTTCACGTCGCGCACGAGGTCGTCAGCGATCCAGATTTCGTTAAACCATTCGAGCAGGTCGTCCCGGTCGCGTTGATCGGTGACCTCCATGTTGAGTTCGATGTTGCTCTGGTTGTCGGCCAAGCCGAGTCCGTACGTGGTGAAATTGGAGCTTCCGAACATGGCGCGGCTGTCGCGTCCGGGCGGCATGATGTGGTAGAGCTTGCCGTGGAGCAGGGCGCGGTTGATGACGGATTTGATGGCGACTTTCGCACGGATCCATGCGGCGCATCGTTTGACGGCTGACTTCTGCCGCAAGGCGTCTCTCAGATCCAGACCGCTATTCACAATGGAAAAGCGTTTGCTGGCGGTCTTCTCGGGGTCGATCTTGTTGACGTAATCAGGATCGCCAAAGAGGAAGCGCATGCTGTCGATGGCGTCAAGTTGCTCACTGAGCTGGTCGTATGCCTGAACCGTAAAGTAGGCTGAAGCGACGGAGAGAACGGCGTCCGGCGAAAGGTTTTTTCGGAGGAAATCCACGGCTTTGCCGCGTTTGTAATTATCGCGGATGTTTGATGATACGGCGGTCATAGCGTGCTTTCGGAACAGTCCGGCTTTTTCCTCATTGGCAACACCCTCGCACAATAACCCCGACTCCGAGGTTAACCAAGGTGTTTTACAGTCACCATAATACCCGCGTGCTCGGATCAGGACAAGACCGGAAAAATAGCACGACAAAGCCCTCGCATTGCCTCACCATTCATGATACCGAAACAAAAAAATGTTCGGGGTCAGTCGTAATAAATAAAGCCTGTTATGAGATCTAAAAAAGCGGGGTGCCTATTTTTTCCCTTCTGTCCGCACCAGAACGCCGTAAAAACGAAAAAAAGCCAATAAAACCGAAGTTTTAAAGGCCTTTAAGATGGTGGCGGGTGAGGGTCACGATCCCCCGACCTGCGGATTATGATTCCGACGCTCTACCAACTGAGCTAACCCGCCGTTCAAATGTTGTGTTACTGTACAAAATACCGTTGGAGGTGTCAACGGCGCATTCCGCACCGGGGACATTCCGGGACTAAAGCGGCTCGCAACGCCCGCGGCGGTTCAGGGCGCACACGCGGCCGACGTCAAAGTCCGCAGGCGTCAGCGTCTCGACATTCGCGCTGCCGCAAGCCAGCCCATACCCGATTGCGGCGCCCAGACCCTTGCCTTTCAGCAGCGCGTGAACAATGCCGGCGGTCGTGCAGTCGCCGCTGCCGATCGGGTTCACGCGCTGCCGGACCTCGGGAGGCGTATACCGCCACGCCCCTTCCGGAGTGAGCAGATAGGAGGGTTTGCCGCCCTGCGTCACAAACACGTTGCGCGCGCCCATGCCCATCAGATCGCGCATGCCGCGCAAGATCCGCCGCTCCGTGTTGACGGGCTCCCGCAGCGTCGCCTCGAGTTCGCGCACATTGAGCTTGGCCAGCAGCGGCCGCTCAAAGAGCACGTTCACCAGCGCCGCTTTGTGCGAGTCGATCACCACGGGTATGCCCGCCCGCGCCGCCGACCGGACAAAACCCACGTAGAAATCATCCGCCACAAACGGCGGCAATGTCCCGCTGATAACGAGCATGGACGCGCAGGAGGCCCGTCCGAGGTTCTCGCGGACAAACCGCTTAACCGCCGCAGCCCCCGGCGCGGGAGCCTCTTCCACCAATTCGGTCACCGTCCCGGCCCGCCGGTCGATCAGCGTCGAACAGATCCGCGTCGGCGCCTTCACCGGCGTCAACGCACCGGCCTCCACGCCATAGGCCTTCAGAAAAGCCGCGACCCGTCGTCCCGTCTCGCCTCCGTTGAAACCGGCCACCTGCGCGGGCGTGCCCAGCGTCACCAGCGCGCGCGCCGTGTTCAGGGCTTTCCCCGCAGCCGATTCCACCACCTGCCGCGCGCGGTTGACCTCGCCGACTTCCAGACAATCAAAAACCAGCGTCCGCTGCAACGCGGGCGTCAACCCCAAGCACAATGCGCATTTCACGACAACCACCCCCTGCCCTGTTTAAACCGGTAGGGACGGCTTCCCGAGCCGTCCGCGGCGCGTTCGGGGAACGCGCCCTACCGGCCTCAAATAAATCCGTTTTCCGCCAACATCTGTTCGGTCACACCGCCCCGCGTCTCTTTGCCCAACACCCGCGCCACATACTTGCCCAGCAGATCGCCTTCGAGATTCAGCGCGTCGCCGACCCTGCGGTCACCCAGACTCGTCGCGCTGAGCGTGTGGGGAATCAGGTTGACCTCAAGCCAGTCACCGCCCAGACCCGACACCGTCAGGCTCACCCCATCGATGGTGACCGACCCTTTCATTACGGTCTGACGGGCCAATCCGGCGGAACAGCCCACGCGCCAAGCGACATCACGCCCGCGGTCGAAGACCGCCGCCAGCGTGCCGCACTCGTCCACATGCCCGCTGACGATATGCCCTCCCAGACGGTCGCCCATTGCCAAGGCGCGCTCGAGGTTGACCCGCGTCCCCCCGCCCAGTCGCCTTAGCGCGGTGCGTTGCAGCGTTTCGTCCAAGAGGTCTGCCGTGAACACCCCGTCCCCGACCGACGTGACGGTCAGGCACGCGCCCTGCACCGCCACGCTCTCGCCCGCAACCAGACTGTCCGGCCACGGCTCATGCGTTATCTCCAGCGACCAGCCGTCCCCGTTCCGGGAGAACCGTTTCAGCACGCCGACTTTTTGTACGAGTCCCGTAAACATACCCTCACGCTTTCCGCACGCGCATCATGACATCTTCGCCGAACCGCCTGATTTCGACACACCGCATGCGCGTCATCGTAGGAAGTAAAGTTCCATTGCCTGCCACACCACTTACGGCCCGCACATCGCCGAGCACCGCCGGGGCGTAAAAGAAACAGTACTCGTCCACCAGTCCCGCATCATGCAGGGCGCCCGCCAGACGCCCGCCGCCCTCGCACAAGAGATGCATGATCCCTGTTCCGGCGAGCCGCCGCAGCAGCCGTTTCAGCGGCACCTGCGCCCGCTTGTCCGCCGGGCATTTCCAGACCTTTGCGCCGTGCGCCATCCAAGCCGCCTCCTTCCGCCTGCCCACACCCCGGCTTGTCACAAGGAGCGTCCGCGAAGCGGCCCCGTCGGTAAAAACCCGCGCGCCGGCCGGCGCGCGCCCGTGGCCATCCACGATCACGCGCATCAGCTTTTCGCCGCCGCCGTCCCGGCAAAGCAGCGAAGGGTTGTCGGCCACGACGGTGCCCGCGCCGACCATCACCGCGTCAGCCCGGCGCCGCATCCGCTGCACCTCAGCGCGCGCCTCCCCGCCGGTGATCCACTGCGAACAGGCCCGACGGTCCGCAATACGCCCGTCCATCGTCAGGGCGAGTTTCAGCGTCACAAACGGCAACCCTGTGGTGATGTGCTTGAAGAACGGCACGACCAATTCCCTGGCCTCGTCCCCGCACACGCCGGCGACCACCTCGACGCCCCGCTCCGCCAACAGCTCCAGCCCTCGCCCGCGATGGCGGGCATTCTCGTCGCGGCAACCGACCACCACGCGCGCGATTTTCTCCCGCAGGATCCGCTCCGTGCAGGGCGGCGTACGCCCCTGCGTGCAACACGGCTCCAGCGTCACGTAGAGCGTCGCGCCCGCCACCGGCTCACGGCACGCGTCCAGCGCCTCGACCTCCGCATGGGCGCAACCGGCGCACCGGTGGCGCCCCTCTCCGAGTTTGCGCCCGTCCCGCACGACCACCGCACCCACCGGAGGATTCGGGCGCGTGAGGCCTTCGCTCAGCCGGGCGAGCGCGATCGCCCGCCGCATCCACTTCCTGTCCTGTGCCGCTTGGGTCATGATGGGCCGCTACGTCCGTTTCAGCTCCTTGTTCAGGCGGTCGAGCACGCCGTTCACAAAACGGCCCGCATCGGCGCTGCTGAAATACTTGGCGAGGTCAATCGCCTCGTTCAGCACGACCGGGGGCGGCACGTCGGTGCAGTAGATCAGCTCGTAAAAAGCCAGGCGCAACACGTTGCGCTCGACCGAACCCATGCGGTGCATCGGCCAGTTCTGCGTATAGGACTGGAGCTTGGCATCGATCTCGGGCAAGTGTCCAAGCACGCCGCGCACCAGGTTCTCG
>JALHET010000216.1 GCA_022839525.1 Lentisphaerota bacterium | reverse complement strand
AGATCAACCCGGTTACCGATGTTGTTAAAGTCGAGGTAAAGGTTGTCGATGAAGAGTTCATCCGGGAACTTATTTTTATCATTGTCGGGGCTATTGCGGTAACCTCGGAATTCGTTCCCCAAACGGAGGTACGCGCCCAGATCCTCGCCGTAAGTGGCTTTGCCCCACACGCGGGTACGCAACCGGTAGTAATCCTCGGACGCCGGGTTGACTCCGGTGCTGTTCTTCTTCATCCAGTTGTCTTTGAACTCGTAACGGGCGCGCACATCCGCCCCCGCATCGAAGTCCAGCCCCGTCTTTTTCTCCGCCACATCCGCCGCCTCCTGAGCGAACACCGCTGTCACCATCGCCGTCAGCGACACTCCAATGAACCGTTTCTTCATCTTGTTCTCCAGACTCTGCTGTTTGCCACTTGCCAGGCGGACTTACCGCCCTCCTTGCCAACTAACGTGCAGTCAATATGAAGGGTCTCTGCAAGCGGAGCATGAGGAATGTGTTAGAATAGCGTTAATCTAACCGGATAATAACGTGATTTAAACCGATTCCTAAAACAGGACATGCCCCGTGCCTTTTTCATGGCGCGTTGCGCCATCTGCGACAAAAACACCGCACCACTGCGCGGCATAGGGTTCCCCCCTTTTCGGCATACCGCCTATGCATCCATGTGACCGGGCCCGGCACAGGAGGGGCGCGTGAGCCTGTACCTTTGAAACAGGCCGCTGACATCGCGAGAACCGTTGCAAACGGTTTAATCTAAAACTAACCGAACCCTGATACTGCGCATACACGCATCCCCTAATCTTGCGCCGTTTTCACAGAACACCCGGGTGAGGGGACGCACCCTCACCGGAACCTGTGGAACAGCGCGTAAAAGAACGGCGGAAGGCTTTCCCACGCTGTTCGTTGCTGCCCGGGTGGGCGGCGATTCGGTGCGGCGGATCCGGACCGGGCAGGAAAGCCAACAAAGGAGAGAGCCATGACATGCACAAAGGGCATAAAAGGACTGTTTACGGGTCTGGTATCCGTATTCACGCTGGTGGGCGCTGCGCAGGCGGCGGATGTTTATATTGACGGCACCGGCAATCAGACGGTAGCCACCGCGATATACAGGTTGAGCGGCATCCACAACTGGGTATCCACCAACGAGTACTACTTGAAGGGCTTCATTCTGGTCGGCAGCAACGCAGTCCTGAACATTGAGGCAGGCACGATTATCCGCGGCGTCAACGACTACCATACGGGCACCGAGTATCGCCCGGGGGCGCTGATCGTCGAGCGCGGAGGCAAAATCTACGCCAACGGCACGGCCACCAACCCGATCGTGATGACGGACCAGTGGGACGACCACTTCCCGTGGAAGACCGGATACGGTACTGGCACAACGAAGACCCGCACATGGCGATATCATTATGGGGGAACTGGATATATGCACAATAGTGAATCTTACACCTACGGCCAGATCGGAGACCTTCATGGCGTGTGGGGCGGGCTGGTGTTGTGCGGTAAGGCGTTTGTCAACTGGGACGGCAAGAATTATACCCAGTTGGGCACGGCAACGATCAGCGTGGAGGGCATTGATTCCTCTGTGGGCATTGTGGGCGGCGGCAACGACGACGATGACTCCAGCGGTGAGATCAGATACCTCCAAATCCGCTACGGCGGTGCGATCACGACAAGTAAGGGTAAGGAAATCAACGGCCTGACCCTGTACGGCGTCGGCCGCGGCACGGTGCTGGACCACATCGAGGTGTACAACAACCAGGATGACGGCATCGAGTGGTTCGGCGGCACGGTCAACGCGAAGCACCTGGTGGTCTGGGGCGCGGGCGACGACACCTTTGACAGCGATGCCGGGTTCCGAGGCAAAAACCAGTTCCTGTTCGGCGTGCAGCGCAATCTGGGCGGTAATGAGATCGAGTCCGGCTGCTCCGACAAAGGCATGGAGATGGACGGGTTTGAAAAAACATCAGCGAGTGGGGCGATGCTCTTCTCGGCCTCCCTCTGGGCCAACATTACGCTGATCGGCGCGGATTACAAGGACAGCACCCGCCGGAACGCGGCCCTTTCGATGCGCGACAACGCCTCGCCGCAGATCTACAACAGCGTGTTCATGGACTTCGGCAGCAAGGCGACCTTCATCGAGAACTGGAGCAACACGGCAGACGGGATCGCATTGAACACGGCTACGCGTTTCGAAACCGCCAACACATTGAATAAGTTTCCGCAGTGGAAGGCCTACAACGCATTTGGAGTCGAAGTGGGCCCCGAATACTTCTATAAAGCCCAGGTGCCCGGCAATCAGGCGTGCATCCGCGGCTCGGTCTTCTGGAACATCCGTGAAGGATTTTATCCGGATCAGGTGGGCCCTACGGCTCTGATGGGTGAATATGGGTGGATCACAGGTGGTGCTGATGGAAAAGGGCCGTACGTCGACGCCGGAAAGACGCTTTACAGCGGCTGGCTCGCGGAGCAGGAAGGCAATGTTGCCAGCAACCTGCTCGAGTACGCTTCTGCCGGAAACGGAACAGAACCCGAGAATGACGACGCGGACGAAGACAACGGCATGCCCATCAAACGGCGCTACCGTACCCCGACCACAAGGGGGCCGGCCATGTCGGGCCGTAACGCATACGATATCACCGAGATCGACCCGCGCGCCGCGAATGATGCGGTGACGGGCGCCATGTACATCCCCGACAGTTGGATCACGCCGACCGCCTACCGCGGCGCGTTCGGCCCGTCGAACAACTGGGCGAAGGGCTGGACCACGATCGCCAGCATGGGCGTCTTCGGCGCCGGCACGGCCAACGATCCACAGGAAGTGGAGCCGCTGGTGGACAACACGGTCTATGTCACGAACACGGTCGAGACCGTCATCACGAACACGGTCGAGACCGTCGTGACCAACGGCGTGAACGGGATTCTCTATCAGGATAACGGGGCGGCGTTCGGAGGCACGAACACCGTCGCGGCTCTGGCCATCCAGACCAGCCCCGTGGTGACCTACACCATCGCGGAAACGGGCACGTATCAGTTGCAGTATACGGCCAGCCTGACCGAAGTGGATTGGCAACCTATAAAGACCTTCACGGCGACCTCTGCGCCTGTGACGGTGAACCTGACCGATATCATCGGCGTGACGCCAGAACATGCGGGTGATGCGGCGTTCTACCGGCTGATGAAGCAGCAGCAATAGTTTGGCCTGACACGAGTACTCCAACGAAAAAACGTCCCGCAGCACAACTGCGGGGCGTTTTTTTAGTTCATGAGTTCGGTATCGGGTTCGCCACGCTTTTCTCACACAAAGCCACGACGGGCACGAAGGATTTTTTAGGGGGCGTTGCTCGGCAGGGATCAAGGGAAACCACAGAGGTACGGAGACACAGAGAGTTTTTAATAATTTTTCCTTCTTTGTGTCCTTCGAGCCTTTGTGTGAGATTGAATTGGGGTGCGGGCTCCACCAAAGCCTCTAACCTGCGACTATTTAACAAAAACCGAACAAAATAATCATTACTTGTTAACAGAATTCCCGCACACTTCCCCCCAATCAGGAACAGTCAGACCTGAAAAACCCCATGAACGAGTCACCTTCTTTTCCACTTGACAAACGGAACCGATCCATCCGTCTGGCAAGCGCCTGCCTGCTTATTTTCGGTAGCCTTTGGTATGTTGCCGGCGCTTTGGCCCAGGACGCTACGCCCGGCGCCTTGCGCGTCCGGGTGATCGACCAGGATTGGGACGTGCCGCTTGCCGGGGTCACCGTGCAGGTTCTGGAAGCCGAAAAGAAACTGTTGACCGCCGAGGACGGCAATGTTTTGTTCGACATGCTGCCGGGCGGTTCCTACACCCTTGTGGTCAGCGCACACGGCTTCGAGAGAAAAGTCCTGAGCCATGTGGTCGTCATTCCCGGAGAGGCCAAGTCGGAGGAGGTGCGCCTGAACGGTGCCTTCACCGACATGGATGAGTTTGTGGTCAAGGACCTCGACTTGGGAGGCGGAGGGTCGAGCCTCCAGTTGCTGGAGATCCGCGCTCAGCACAGCAGCCTGATGGACGCGGTCGGGGCGGACATGATGTCCAAGGCCGGCGCCGGCACGGCGGCAGCCGCGCTCAAGATGGTGACGGGGGCAACTGTCCAGGACGGGAAATACGCCGTGATCCGGGGGCTGGGAGACCGCTACA
>JALHET010000215.1 GCA_022839525.1 Lentisphaerota bacterium | reverse complement strand
GGTGATCGCGAACCCGTCATGTTTCAACGAGCCGGAGCCGATGATCGTGTTCAGGGGGTTCGGCCCCTCGTCGATGGAATTCCTGCTGGCGGTGTGGATCGACCGGACTGAAATCATGGCGGCGAGAACCTCGCTGATGAAGGACATCAAGGAGCGGTTTGACCAAGAGGGCATTGACATTCCTTATGACCGGATACTGGTGAAGGATGGCGTCGGCGTGTGACCGGCGGGTGCGGGGAACGGCTGGCGGGTGTGATGAAATGGAACGACAAACCGATGGCGCGCGTGGCCGTGTGTGTGGCGGCGAGTCTGATGTTCGGCACTTTGCTGGCCGTCTGGCAGCGCGTGTTGGACGCGGTGGCGGGGCGGACGGTCTATAGTCTGGCGGTCTCTGTTTGTGTGACGACGGTGGGGCTTGTCGCCGGATTTGTGGTCGCGGCGTGGCCGTGCCGCAGATTCAGGGACGCTGCCGCGCTGTTGCGGATCGTGTTTTTTCTTTTAGGGTGTTGGCTGGTGTTTCAACTCGCTGCGACCGGTTGGGTCACGGGCGGGTGGCAGCGTCTCCTGAACGATTTCTCCCGCTCGTTCGGCCGCTACGGCCTGTTGTTGGGTAAAACTTCGGCGTTCTTTTTTCTGGCTCCCTCGATCCTGACAGGGGTGGCGGCGCGGGCCGCATTGGCCATGGTTCTCCCTCAGCCGCCTGAGCGGCCGTGCGGATCCGGACAGGCGGTGACGCTGGTTGTGCTTGTGGGCGTGATGCCGGCTTCGGCCGGGTATGGGCTCGCTGCGGGAATTCTGGTGCCTGCGGTGGGCGTGGAGGCGCTGACGCGGATGGCGGCTTTGTGGTTTGCGGCGTTGGCGACGCTGGTTCTGCTGCGGGGGGTGTTTTCAACGGCTCCCTTTCTGGCGGTCGTGGTCATGCTGGCGACGCTGAACCCGCACGGACGGGCTTCGGTTCTGACGGATGGCGTGTTCGGGCGGCTTGTTCACCGCGACAGCGGATTTGCGCAAGGCAGGCCGGTGTTCGAGCATCACTCGCGCCATCACACGGTGGCCGTCTACGAGGATCCCGACTATCAGGTGGTGTTCGCCTTGGACGGCCGGCCTATCCTGTTCGGGAACCGGTTCCATACGGCGCGCACACTGACGGGATACATTCCGTTGCTGGTTCGGCCGTCGTGCAAAAAGGCGGCGGTGTTCGGCCCCGAAGCCGGGCTCTACCTGCCGTTCTTGGTTCGCGCAGGCGTCGCGGACGTGTCGTATGCGGGGGCGGATCAGGCGGTCGTAAGGCTGGCTTTGGCCGTTGACGGGCATGTGACGGGGAGTGACGCGGTCGAGGGCGGAAGCGTGCGCCGCGGTGCGACCTTCGCGACAGGCGAACGCTATGATCTGGTGGTGCTCGCGTCCGAACCGGCGTGGATGCGCGGCACACGCGGCGCATACAGTCAGAGGCTCTTCACGCGGTGTCGGGAGGCGCTGTCGGCTGACGGGATCGTCGCGTTGCATCTGGACGCGAGGCTGTTGTCCCCCGGACGTTTTGCGGGGATCGCAAAAACATTCGCGCGGGTGTTCGCGGGCATCCAGGTATGGCAGACAGGGCCGCACGACTGGCTGTTGGTGGGCGGGGGGGGGACGGTTGCCGCGCCGATGGACGGGATGCTGAGGCTCTTCGATACGACGCCAGTGGTCCGCGATTTCGCGCGTGGTGGTCTGCGGGCATTACCGGACGTGCTGGCCTGTTGGGTTTGCGACGGTCAGGGTCTGGCAGCGTGGCTGAAGCAGATGGAACCCGAACCGGCATGGCTGTCGGCATGGCGCGCGCCTCAGGCGGTTTTCGGGAAAAACGCGGCGGTGCTTCAACCTGCGGCAATGGAGAAGAGCCGCCAGAAAAAATTGTCATGGGTATTGCCTGGCGGGGTGGATCAGGCGGTGTTTTTGGCGCAGCTCGACAAGGCGGAGGCGTGTCTGGAGGCGCGTGCCCTTGCAGCAGAGGCGTTGACTCAA
Organism: Lentisphaerota bacterium; assembly: GCA_022839525.1. The sequence continues at coordinate 2,176 of JALHET010000215.1, read as the reverse complement.
CGCGCGGAAGGTCAGGGCGACTCCGTCTTGGGCAGGGTGCGCGACGCGGCCAAGGCGAATCCGCGCGACGCGCTGCTGATTTATTTTTCCGAGGTTTTGGAGTTGGAGGGGCGCCGGCGTATTGTGATCGGCGATTTCAAAGGCGCGTCGAAATGTTACGAGACGCTGCTGTCGTTTGTGTCGGCGCCGGCGCCGGCGCATTACGGGCTGGCGTATTGTTTGCGGGCAATGGGCGACTCCGAGGCTGCGTACCTGCATTTCGCTCGGGCGGTGGCGGGTGCGCCGGAAGTGACCGGTTACCGGATGGAGCTGGCGCAGGTGGCCATGACAGTGGGAGAGTTCGCCGAGGCGGATCGGCAGTATCAGGAGGTGTTGAAACGCGAGCCCCGGAATAGTGAGGCTTTGTTCCGTTACGCCAAAGGGCTGGCGGTGAAGGAGCGGCCGGACAGGAATATTGTCCAAGCCGTGAAACTGGCGGAACAGGCGTGTGTGCTGACGGAATTTCAGAACAGCGAATACGCCTACGGGTTGGCCGACCTGTACATCGATGCGGGGCGCGTGTTGGAAGGGATGGGGCTGAAACGGCGGATAAAAGAAGAAGGGGCGCATAGACGCTGAGTGCATCGAAAAATCACACCTGCCGTGCTCATACTGCTCCTGTGCTTACACGGTTCTGCGGAACCGGTTTGGCAGATCGCCATGAGCGTGGGTAAGACAGGACGGATTCTGACGGTTTCCAACCTTGTTTTGACCGTGACCTTGTCTGAAAAAGTCTATTGGACGATTCGCGAGATCCGTTCCGGCGGAACCCTGCTGGTTGGCGCGTATGGCGCGAACGGAGCGGTGGCCAATGTGAAACCCGCTGCACGCCCGCCGGATAACAAAGACAGTTTTATGGGCACCGGGCACGGATTTGAAATCATACGCAGCTATACGGTCACGTTGGATGGCCGGGATGTTGACCTTAAACCCGGCGAAAGCCTTGGCGCGCGGGGTGTGACCCTGACCAAGACATCAAAGATCGGACCTCTCGACCAGATTGCCGCAATCGAATTTCCCGCAAGCGGTGACCGGTTGGTCGAGCGGACCCGTTTCACAGCGAACTGCACATTGGCTGATACTCTGAATTTCGTCTATGCCTACATGCATTGTAACGACAATGCCCTGACCGACTGGCTGGCCTGGCTGGACGCGGATAAAACGATCGAAGGGAAATGCGTAAGCGATAATCGATCCCACGGGTTGCAGCGCGAGATTCGGGCTGTCGCCCTGTTCGGTCCGGAGATCGGCAAGGGATTGGTTTATGCGTATCCCGAAGTTTATCCCGGCGGGCCGAACGGCAATTTTTTCTGGGACCGCGTGCGCGATAACAAGCTCTATTTCAGACCCCGCATTCCCGGTGTGATCAACCTTGCGGGTGATACGGTCCTGTACGAGTTGACCGTCATGCCCTTCACGGCTACGGCGGCAAATTGGCGGGAACAGGCGGGGAAATGCGTACAGGCATTGCAGGAGAAACGGTGAGGGTAAAATAAGGAGGCACGATGAAAACGGGACGGTGTTCCGCAGCGGGCAGTGCTCTCCTGTTCCACTAACGCGGTTCTGAAACAGCATCCAGCGTGAGTTCCGCCACCGCATAGGTGCGCAGGCGCGGAATGCGGAGGATGACCGTGTTTTCCTTTGCCTCTTCGACAGGCGGGGCATCAACCCCCAACGGCGTCAGGTAGTTGACCGCATGGACAATGAGCCGGCGCCAGTCGGGAGAACGGTACGTTGCCAAACGGATACCTTCCGCCGATGTGCTGCCGGCGCGTGTGGTCTTGACTCCGGACTGCCTCAGGAACGCCGAAAAAGTCTCTTCGCTTTCGCGCCGCGCCACCAGCGCCCACGGCAGATGGGGCGGGAAATGTGCCGAGGCGAGACTCTGTCCGCTGATGACTTCGAGCGCCATGAGATTCCCCGCGCCAGCGGGAACATCCAGTTTGAGTGTTTGCCCCGGCGCCGCTTTGCTGACGGCAACCGCTTGGCCACCGGAATCAATCAGGCGGCAGCGAAGGAGGTCGTGATAGCGCGGTTCCCGCGATGTGCAGTGTACGCAGAGTTCCCCGTTGGTCTTACCGTCCGGATGCAAGGCCACATAATTCACATGGCGTAGCGTGGGCATTTCGGCGCGGGC
>JALHET010000214.1:3514-7720 GCA_022839525.1 Lentisphaerota bacterium | reverse complement strand
TTCTCCAAATCGGTATCGGTATCGCTATCGGGTTCGAAACCGGCTGTCGCGTCCACGAAGCGGTTCGCGATGACGGGTGTAAAGGTGGCGGCGATCCCGGTCCCGATGGCGCCGCAAGGGAACCCTGAAACGCAAGATCCTCGCATGCCCCTGTCACTAACCCATTACCCTTGTGCGTTTCATGGCGGTGGAGTCCGTAATCCTCCTGATCGGGGGGTGGGCGACTTCTTCTTAACAATCGGTTGTGATTCCTTGCCCATAACCCGGCTGTTTTGCCACGCCCTTGGGCGTCCGAGACGTCCGCCCTTTGGAAACGTCCGATGGGGAGTGAGCAGCCACGCGGGTCTTGAGGGTGCCGGGAGCATGAAGAGTGCTTTTTCTAAAAGAGGCACATGCAAAACCCTCCAAACGCGCTTCCCGCACCAAAGGAGGTTTGCGAGAGCCTCTAAAGCCCGAAGCAGAAAACAGGGCGCGGAGAACGAAACGGAGTTGTCACAAGAAATCAAAATACGGTATGCTAGAAAGCAGATCAATGGAAAGGGAACATGAAAGGGAGAGGGTTATGAAAGCATTACGGGCGGTGGCCATGTTGTTGGCCGCATGGGGCATGGGGGCGCTGCAAACGGTTGCGGCGGAGGTGCCGAGGGTGCTGATCATCGGGGATTCGATCTCGATCGGCTATACGCCGTTTGTCAGCGAACGCCTCAAGGGCAGGGCCGAGGTGGTCCATGCGCCGGGCAACAACGCGGCAACGGTGACCGGGCTTCAGCATCTGGACCAGTGGTTGGGGACGGGCAAATGGGATGTGATCCACTTCAACTGGGGCTTGCACGACTTGAAATATTTCGATGCGCAGGGCAAGGCCGTTCCGGTGGCCAAGGGAAAGCCGTGGGTGCCGGTGGATCAATACGAGACGAATCTGCGGACGCTGGTGCAGCGGATGAAGAAGACCGGCGCCACGCTGATCTGGTGCGCGACCACGCCGGTGCCGGAAGGGGCGGGGGTGCGCGTGGCCGGAAGCGAAGTGGCGTACAACGCCGCGGCGCTGCGTGTGATGCGGGCGGAGGGCGTCCCGGTCAATGACTTGCATGCCTTCATCGGGTCTCCGGAGCAGCGTCTGGCCATGGGCGGCAGGCCCAAGGATGTGCACTACACCGAAGCGGGGTACAAGGCACTGGCGGGCGAAGTGGTCAAGGCGATCGAGAACGCTCTGGGCTTCGGGGGCTGGACGGATTTGTTTGACGGCGCGTCGCTTCGGGGGTGGCGGATGTACGGCAAGCCCGCTGGCACGCCGATCGGCGAGGGCTGGAAGGTTGAGGAGGGGCTGCTGCACAAACTGCCCGGCGTGAAGGGCGGCGACATCATCTCCGAGAAGCAATACACCGATTTCGAACTGGCGTGGGAGTGGCGCGTGGCCAAAGACGGGAACAACGGCGTGAAGTATCTGGTCACGGAAGCGCGGCCGGGCGCGCCGGGCTACGAATACCAGATGATCGACGACCTGTCCGGCAGATGGAAGACCTTGCGTGACAAGTCCAAAACTGCGGCTTTTTATGAGGTGTTGCCGCCTGCGGCAGACAAGCCGGTAAAGCCGGCGGGCGAGTGGAACAGCTCGCGCGTTCTGGTTCAGGGCAACCATGTCGAGCACTGGCTCAACGGCGCGAAAGTGCTCGAGTACGCGTTCGGCAGCGACGCGGTCAAAGCGGGCGTGGCGGACAGCAAGTTCAAGAAGTACCCGGATTTCGGCACCAAGCTCACCGGGCACATCATGCTCACCGACCACAACGACGAAGCGTGGTACCGCACGATCAGAATCCGCGAGATTCCCGCAAAGTAGTGTGAAATAAGGTGTAACGGAAACGGTCAAACGTGTAGAACGCAAGTAAGGAAAGGGAGAGGCCTTTATGGATAAGAATGCACTGCAACCGCCGGTCGGGAAGAAACCGGTTACGCGCAGGTCTTTTCTGCAGCGCTCGGCCGGGGCGGCGTTGGGACTGGGCGCGTGGACGGCGCTCAGCGCGGATCGGGTGATCGGCGCCAACGAGCGGGTGAACGTCGCCCTCATCGGGTGTGGCGGGCGCGGGGGGTTCGTCCTGCGCGTGATGATTGAAGAAGCCGGGGCGAACTGCGTCTGCCTGTGCGACCTGAGCGACAGGCGGCTGGAGAAGATGTGGGAGTTCATTCAGCCGGCGCAGCCCAACAAGCCGCGTTTCGAGAAGGATTTCCACAAGGTTTTTGAATCAAAGGACGTCGATGCCGTGATCGTCGCGACGCCCGACAACTGGCACGCGCCGCTGACGATCATGGCGTGCCAGGCGGGGAAAGACGTCTACGTCGAGAAGCCCCACTCCCACTGCATGTGGGAAAGCGGCAAGATGGTGGAGGCCGCCGCCAAATACAAGCGCATTGTGCAGGTCGGCACGCAGAACCGCTCGACAGAGTACAACCAGCAGGCGCGCGACGTCGTGCAGAGCGGCAAGCTCGGCAAGATCGGGCTGGTCAAGGTCTTCAACCTCAAGAACGGTTTGCCGTTCAAACTGGGCGATCCGGGCAAGCAGCCGGAAGGCTTCGACTGGGACCGCTGGCTGGGCCGCGCCGCGTGGCGCCCCTATCACCAGAGGATCTGGCAAGGCGGCTGGCACTGGAACTGGGACTACTGCGGCGGGGATTTGACGGATGACTCCATCCACCAGCTCGACCTCGCGCTGATGGTAATGGGCGACCCCGGCCTGCCCACGAGCGTGCGGGCGCTCGGTGGCCGCTACATCCACACAGGGGACGACGCCGAGGTGCCGGACGTGCTGAACATCGCGTGGGACTTCAGTTCTTTCGTTATGACGTTCGACATGACCCAGTACCCGGTATACATGGAGAAGAGCACCGACGCGCTCCGCAAAAAGAAAAACCTCGTCCCCGACTGGACGCAGAACGCCACGCGCATCGAGTTCTACGGGCAAGACATGCTCATGATCCTGGGGCGGCACGGCGGCGGGTTCGTCGTCGAGAAGGCGAGCAGCCAAATCGTTGAAAAGGTCTACGGCACGCCGGGCGACCGGGTTCACTACCTGAACTTCATTGAGTGCGTGAAGAGCCGCAAACAGCCCAATGCGGACATCGCGGTCGCGCACGCCAGCAACCTCATCGCGCACATGGGCAACATCGCCCACCGCGTCGGCAACGTCTCGATGAAGTACGATGCCAAGACGGGCGCGTTCGACAATCCCGCCGCCAACGCGATGTTCAAGGACACCTACCGGAAAGGATACGAGATCCCCGACACCGTGTAGCCGTGGAACCGCCGCCGATGAAAAAGAAGGGTTCCATAAAAAAAGTGCGGTTGATTGACGTGGCGCGTGCGGCGGGCGTCTCGCCGGGCGTTGTCAGTCAGGTTTTGGGCAAGGGAAGGAGCAATTCGCGCGCGAGCGCGGCCACGGCCGCGCGCATCGTGCAGGTTGCCCGCGAACTGAATTTCAGCCCGAACCCGAGCGCCCGGCGCCTCCGCGGCGCCCGGTCGAACCTGTACGGCGTGCTGGTGGCGTCGGCGGGGGACCCCCTTGTTTCTTTTCTGGTGGAGCGGTTGGATATCGAGGCGATGAAGGGCGGATGCCACACCCTGATCTGCAACACCATCGGCAACACGGCGTTGGCGCCAGACCAGTTCGATTACCATGTGCGCGAACTGCTGCACCAGGGCGTGGACGGCGTGTTCTGCGCGGTGCACGAGTGGTTTGGCGGCAACCGGCGCGAACTGGTGCGGCTCCATCCCAACACCGTGTTTTATGATGATCCGGGCATTCCGGGTGTCTGCCATGTGTCGATCGACCGCGAGGCGGCGGGCCGCTTGGCTGTCCGGCATTTGTTCGAGCGCGGGTGCAAGCGGATCGGGATCGCGTTGCGGGGGCTTTCGCGCCCCAAACAGGCGGCGCGGCTGAGAGGTTACAAGGACGAGATGTCCGCGTGCGGACTCGATACGGACAGCGCCCTTATCTTCAACGGCGAGAATTTCCGCTCGGCGATACCGGTGTGCGACGAACGCGGGGAGCGATGGGATTTTCCCTGCGTGATCGGTATCCGGGTTGTCGATGCGCTCGTGCGCGACGGAGGCGCGGACGGGATCGTCGCGCCGGACGATTTCTGGGCCAGCGTGATTATCCGCCAGTTGCGGTCGCGGGGTATCCGGGTGCCGGGCGACGTGGCGGTCGTGGG
>JALHET010000214.1:0-3445 GCA_022839525.1 Lentisphaerota bacterium | reverse complement strand
CCCCCTTTGACAACCATCGGCCGCTGTCCGGATGAGGCGGCCCGGCGGATGGTGCGGATGATGGAGCAGATGATCAAGGCGGGACCGCTTCCGGAAGGAGAGCGCGCGGTGCTGATCCAGCCGAAACTGATCGTGCGCCAGTCCGCCTAACCCCGAGAGATTTTTTTAAAAACGGGATTGACCTAACGTTAGGTCATCGTGTAATTTTGTTCCCGAACCCTCGGAAAGGAATATGCGATGAAGAACCAGCCGATCAAATCCGTGTCCGTTGTCGTTTCCTTGGTCCTGTGGAGTCTGGCTGGAGGGGCGCAGACGGCGCCGCGCGTGGCCATGCCTGGGATTCAGGCGTCCAACGCATTTTGGGTTGCCGCTGCCGAGCTGGGCTTGGCGGTGGACACGCGGGCGGAGCCGGACCCCGCAAGTTGCGACGCACTGGTGCTGTGCGCGCCGGCTTACCCCAAGGTCACGCCCCTGTGCGCGGACGCGCAACGCGCCATGGAGCGGTTTCTGGCGGCCGGCAAAGCGGTTTATGTCGAATATGCGCCTTTGCCCGGGCTGATGGGGGGGGCGCGGACGAACGCCGTTTTCGGGCGGCTGCTGGTCACGACCCCGTTGTTGCAGGCGGACGGGCTTGCGCCGCTCACGATTCTTGAGGAGCACGCTTCGTGCTATCTGCCGCCGTTGGGAACCGGAGGCAGCGTGTGGCTCAGCTATGCCCACGTGGCCGGGGTGGACCGGGCGGTCTTCGGTGCGCCGGCGGAGACCGTTCCGGCCGTGTTCGAACGCGCCCAAGGCGCAGGGCGGCTGCTGGCCGCCACGACCGCGCTGAGCAACTGGGAACGCGGGCGTTATCGGCCGACAGCGGCGTGGCAGGCTCTTTTGCGTGCCGTGCTTGTGGGGCTGCTGCCGGCCCAGAAGGCCGCGGCTGTCCGCCAATCTTATGTGGGGCTTCAGGTGTGGACGGAACCGCGAGGGTGGGTTGCGCCCGGCGGGGCCGTGCGCGTGCAGGTGCGGGCGACGCCGGGCAGCACGGTCCGGGTGACTGGCGCGTCGGGAGCGGTGGAACTGCACGCCCTGACCAACGGGCTGTTCGCGTCTGGGCCGTTCACGCCGCCGCCCGGTCCGCACAGGTGGCAGGTTCAGGCCCGGCGGGGCGAGGCCCTCCGCGAGGCGACGCTGGAGTTGGCGGTCTCGCCGCGCGCGGAGCGCTACCGGGAAACGGTGGCGCGGAATCTGCGCTGGTTTGAGCGCGCGAAGATGCTCATCGCGCCGGACGGCAGCAAGGGCGTGCGCGAGGGGTTCGGCTCTCAGGTCAACCCCGACGGGAAACCCCGCGTGGCCGGCTGCGTGCGCGTCGACTGTGTCAGCGAGTGCGCCCTCGCGTTCCGGACCTACGGTCTACTGACCGGGGACGACACGTGGCTGCAGCGCGGCAACCGCATGTTGGAGTACACCAGCCGCGCCTTCCAGTGCACCTCGCGCGACTGCTGGTATTTCGGCCACTGGCAGTCGCGCTACGAATTCCGCGATGACGGCAGCACGGTCTATGTTTTCAACGACGACTCCGGTGCGGGTACGTTCTTTTCCTTGCTGGGCTATGCGAGCACCGGCGAGGCCGAACAGCTTCGGACCGGACTTCGCGGGGTCGAGTACTTCGCGCATGTGGCTTCCGAAAAAACCGGGCTCTTCGGCGGGATGAACCACCGCGACTACGAGGGCTCAGGCCGGATGGGGACGCCATGGCCGAAGATGAGGGCCACGAGCTACCCCAGCGCCAAGCCCCATGTGGTGAACCTGCCCCAGGCCGCCCTGCTGGCGGCCTACATGCTCACCGGCGAGACCCGGTATCTGGAGATCGCGGAGCGCGGTTTGCGGACGCTCATGGACATCTATCCTGAGTGGCCGATCCAAACCAGCCGGACGTGCGAGCATTCCCGGATGCTCCTGCCGTTGACCCTTTTGCTGAAGGCCTCGCCCACCGCCGAACACCGCGCCTGGCTCGACACCATCGTGGGATACCTCGCCGGAAAGCAGGCGCCCTGCGGCGCGCTGATCGAGTGGGACGGGATCAACCCGACCAGCAACGCGTCCCACGGGACCGGCGAGACCAGCATCTTCCAGCAGAACGGCGACCCGATCAGCGACCAACTCTACAACAGCGGCTTTGCCGTGTTTCACCTGGGGTTGGCTTATCAGGTGACGGGGGATGAGCGCATCGGGCAGATTTACCGGCGGCTGGGCGATTATCTTTCCCGCATTCAGATGAGCGATCCCGACCCGCTCTATGACGGCACCTGGCTGCGCGCGTTCGACTATGGCCGCTGGGAGTATTTCGGGAGCAGCGCCGATATCGGGTGGGGGCCGTATTGCGTGGAAACCGGGTGGCAGTGCGCCCCGCTGATCATGGGGCTGATGCTCGAGATGGCGCCGGATAAGACGGGTCAGGTGCTGTCCCTGCCGCAGAAGCCCGACGCGCGGCTCAAGCCGCTGGTGGAGGCGGCCCGGCAGGAGGCCGACGCGGTCGAGGCGGCGCTTCTGCGCGCCCAGACAGATGGCGGGACGCCGCAAAAAAAATAACCTTCGCGCATCGAAAAGGAAGGGCATGAGCACGGACACAGAAAGGAAGTCGCGGACGGAACCTGTTTTCCGGGAGGGACTGACGGACGCGCGGGAGCGGGAGGCGCTGAAGACGGCCTACCGTGACGGGCTGTTGAAAGACACGGTGCCGTTCTGGTTTCCCCGTTCCGTGGACAGAGAGTGCGGCGGCTTCTTCACGTCGTTCGACCGGGACGGCACGCTGATCGATTCCGACAAGTCGGTCTGGTTCCAGGGCCGCTTCACGTGGATGCTGTGCACGCTCTACAACACGGTCGAGCGGCGCCCCGAGTGGCTCGCTTACGCGAAGGGCGGGATTGATTTTCTTGACAGGCATTGTTTCGACACGGACGGGCGCATGTTCTTCTCCGTCACGCGCGAGGGTCGGCCCGTCAGGAAGCGCCAGCGCTACATTTTCTCCGAAGCGTTCGCCGTGATCGCGTATGCCGCCTACGGCACCGCCTCCGGCGATGCGACGTATACGCGAAAGGCCCTGGACCTGTTCAAGCGGGTGTTGCATGCGCTTGAGACGCCGGGTGTGCTGCTGCCCAAGACGGACCAGCAGACGCGCCCCATGAAGGGGTTGGCGGTTCCGATGATCCTGACCGTCACCGCCCAGGAGCTGCGCAAGGCGACGTGCGATCCGCTTTGCGGCGAAGTGATCGACCGCTGTCTTGCGGAAGTCGAGCGCGATTTCCTCAAGCCGGAGTTCCGGTGCGTGCTGGAGACCGTCGGCCCCGAGGGCGAGTTCTATGACACATGGGACGGGCGCATGGTCAATCCGGGGCACTCCATCGAGCTGGGCTGGTTCATCCTCGAAGAGGCGCGCCTCCGCGGCGGAGACAGCCGC
>JALHET010000213.1 GCA_022839525.1 Lentisphaerota bacterium | reverse complement strand
AGGCGTTTTGCTCATTGGCATGGGCGTGCTCGGTGAATACATCGGGCGCATCTACGATGAAGCCAAAGGTCGCCCGCTTTACATCGTTGCAGAAGGTCCCGACACAGCCCTTGACCCCACCCGGCTCGATCGGGAAACAGAAAAATAAGAACCCAGAGGAACTTAATTATGACGAAAATCGATTTAACCATCATGCAAGACCGGCTCGAACACACGCTCCAGCGGGTGCGCGAACGCAAGATCATCATCCCGACCCTGGCGCAGCAGGTTGACCCGCTTACATTGGCGAAGGGGGAGGTGCGGCTACGGCTGGAAAAGATGCCCGCCACACACCCTCGGCTGTTTGTCAAGTCGACGGACGCTTTTGAGAAGATCCGCGGGGTGATCGACCAAAAGCCGGAGTTGAAACTGATCCGCGACTGGATTGTAAAGAAGGCCGACGGCGTGTTGCCGCAGGCGCCGTCGGTGCGTACGCAGGAAGGGTTCCGCATGCGGGGGCAGCATGCGGTGGAGCAGCGCGTGAACCTGCTAGCGGCGGCGTACCGCTTAACCGGTAAGCCTGAATACGCCGAGCGCGCGAAACGGGAGCTGTTGTCGGCGGCGGCATTCACGGATTGGAACCCCAGTCACTTTCTCGACACGGCGCAAATGACGTTAGGCGTGGCGTTGGGCTATGACTGGCTTTACGACACGCTGGATGAGGCCACGCGCAAGACGCTGGTGGAGGCGATCCGCGAGAAGGGACTCAAACAGGCTTTGGCCAAGAAGTATTTCTGGACAAAGGGAAACAGCAACTGGTCTCAGGTGTGTTGGGCCGGCATGGTGGCGGGGGCGCTGGCGATCCGCGACGAGGAGCCGGAACTGGCGCTGGAGATCATTTATCAGGCGGTGACCTCGGTGCCGTACTCGATCCAGCCATATGCGCCGAACGGCAGTTACCCGGAAGGCCCCGGGTATTGGACCTACGGCACGACCTATTTCGTCTACATGTTGGATCTCCTGACCAAGGCGCTTGGCACGGATTTCGGCCTGTACGACCTTCCCGGGTTCGCGAAAACCGGCGAATACATCAACATTGTGACCGGCCCGAGCGGGAGGTTTTACAACTACGCGGACGGTAGTGAAGGGCGCGGTCACCAGCTCGTGCTATGGTGGCTGGCGTTGCGGAGCGGCCGGCTGGACTGGCTGAAAAAAGAGGCGGCCGACATGCGCGAAGCGGTGCGTCTCGGCGACCCGCAAAAGTCGGCGCTGCGCCATGTGTCCTTCCCGGCGCTGCTGCTTTTCTGGTTTCAGGAGACAGACGCGGATGTGAAAACCGCTATGCCGCTCAACTGGTCGAGTGAAGGGCATGTGCCGGTCGTTGTAATGCGGACATCGTGGGAGGATCCGAACGCCGGGTATCTGGCGACCAAGGGCGGCCCGGCCATCCAGAACCATGGGCATATGGATGCCGGCTCGTTTATCTACGAGGCGGACGGTGTGCGCTGGGCGGTGGATCTGGGGGCACAGAGTTACTATTCGATCGAGAAGTTGGGGATGAGCCTCTGGAGTTCGAAGCAGGATTCTGACCGGTGGAAAATTTTCCGGCTGAGCAGTGCGAGCCATAATCTTCTGACCATCGACGGACAACTGCAAGTGGCCAAGGGGGCCGGAAAGATTGTGACGTTCGACAGTAACCCGCAGTCGCCGCACACCGTGATCGACCTGGGCGAGGTGTATGCGGGGCAAGCTGGCAGTGCGATGCGGGCGTGCGCCCTGTTGGCGTCGCGCATCGGTGTGGTGCAAGACCGGCTGACGGGGGTGAAGCCGGGCGCCAAGGTGCGTTGGGCTATGGTGACGCGCGCCAGATCGTGCAAAGCGCAAGGGAACGATATGATGCTTGCGACTGGCACGAAGCGTTTGACGGTGCGTGCCGTTCTGCCCACGGCGGTGACGTGGCAGGTGCTTGATCTCAGCACGCCGCCCAACACATGGGATTCGGCAAACGAAGGGGCGAGCATGATCGCGTTTGAGGCGGTGGTGCCGGAGAGCGGCGCAGTGGATTTCCGGGTGATGCTGGTGCCGGGCGGCGTGCAGCCCGGGCAGGCGATCCCCGATTTTATCGCAACCGGTAAAAAATAAAGGAAAGATGAAAGCGGATTGTGTTGTTTTGGCGGCGATGGCGCTCGCGGGGGTTGCCGCCGCGGCGGAACTGGTCGCAAATCCAGGGTTTGAAACGCTAACCGCCAAGAAAACGGTAGCGGAGTGGGATTCTTTTTTCATGCGCGAGCAGGGCAAAGGGCGCGTGGAGGTGTCTGATGAACGGCATTCCGGCGAACGCGGATTGCGCATTGTTTACGAAGGCGAAAAGGATTGGGCACTCTCCAATCGGCGAAACACAACGGTCAAGCCGGGAGAGTCGTATAAGATCACCTGTTGGATAAAGCGGAACGGGACTGCAAACGCCGGCACGGTTCAAGTGGTTGGGAAAAAAGGCAACACGCTGGTCGCTTGGTCGATTGGTGGAACGCGGTTCGCGCGCGGCGACGGGTGGAAAGCGTACGATGCGTATTTCACAGTGCCGGAAGGGGTCGATACCGTCTATGTTCGGCTTGTGGGTCATGGGTATACTGACTTCTGTGTGGATGACGTTCAGGTCGAGCCCGGCATTCCGCCTCCTCTGGTCAAACGCCCCAAGGTCAAGGGTTGGGCCAAGGAGCGGCCTGTCGAGCCGATGGACAGGGGTGTTGTCGCCGTCGAAACGCCCGGTGGGGTCTATGTGGGGTGGCGTTTGCTGAAGGACGATCCCGCGGCGATCGCGTTTGACGTGTTCAGGGAGAAGGATGGGGTGCGGGTCAAGTTGAATGACAAGCCCGTTCGTCAAACCACGGATTATGTGGACACGAACGGGTTTGACGCGGCTGCAAGTTACACGGTCGAGCCTTCCGGCGGTTTTGGTGGTGCGGCGCAAACGGTTAAGGCGGTCGGGTTGGACGGGCGTAGAACGCCGTATATCCGCATTCCGCTCGCCTCGACCAATACGACGGCTCAGAAGGTGGGGGTGGGCGACCTGGACGGTGACGGCGTATACGATTACGTGATCAAGCAGCCGGGCTCCAACGTGGATCCGTGGTTCAAGTACTGGCACAAGTCGTTGGGAACCTTTAAATTGGAAGCCCGCAAACATGACGGGACGTTGCTGTGGATCAAAGATTTGGGATGGAACATCGAGTGCGGCGTGTGGTATTCCCCGATGATCGTGTGTGACCTGAACGGCGACGGGCGCGCGGAAGTCGCGGCCAAAATCGGCCCCGGGGAAGATTACAGGGACGCGGAAGGCAAGGTGCGGTCTGGGCCGGAATGGGTCGGTGTGTTCGATGGACGGACAGGAAAAGAGATCGCCCGCGCCCCGTGGGTGCCCCGCGATGTTTTTGAGTCCTACAACCACGCTTCGCGCAACCAGCTTGCGGTAGCCTATCTTGATGGCAAGACGCCGTGTTTGCTGGTGTTGCGCGGCACGTATGGGGTGATGCTGGCTGAGGCCTGGCAACTGAAAGCAGGCAAACTGGAGCGGCTGTGGTCGTTCACGAATGAGGGGCTCCCCCACAACTGCCAGGGGCAGGGCGCGCATAACTGCCTCTGCGCGGATGTGGACGGCGACGGGCTCGATGAGGTGATTCTGGGCTCTCTTGCGCTGGACGACGACGGATCACTTTTGTGGGCCACGGGCAAGGGGCATCCCGACGCCCACTATTACGGCGATATCGATCCGGCGCGCCCGGGCATGGAACTGGCGTGCATCATTGAGACGCGGCAACACAAAGAGGGCGGCATCCATGTGCTGGATCCCTCGAGCGGCAAAATCCTATGGCAGTTGAAGGAGCCGACCCGGCATGTCCACGGTTCCGGCATGTGTACGGACATTGACCCGTTGCACCCAGGTTTGGAGATTTACGGGGCAGATGCGGACGGGCACACGCTGACTTCGAACCGGTGGCTCTTCGCGAGCAACGGTACGCTACTGAAATCGGGTCAGAGTGTGGACTTCAAATTCGGGCTCCCGAGCGCATGGTGGGACGCAGACTTGCAACGCGAAATCATCCAGAGGCAGATGGTGGATTATGAGGGTGGCGCGGTGAGCGAGCGGATTGAGGGAGGCGTGGTGCTTGTGGCGGATGTGTTTGGCGATTGGCGCGAAGAGGTGTTTACGACCGTGGCGGGGGAACTGCGCATCTAC
>JALHET010000212.1 GCA_022839525.1 Lentisphaerota bacterium | reverse complement strand
GGTGTTCGCGCCGGAGACCGTCCCGTTGCTGCCCTGTCCAATGTCCGCGCCGCCGTCCTTGCCTTGCGCGAAGAGCGAGCCGCCGGAGATGGTCACCGTGCCGCCTTTGCCGCCATTGCCGCCGCCCACGCCTGCACTGCCGTCGCCGCCGGTGGCCGCGACCCTGCCGCCGTTGATGGTCAGCGTGCCGCCGTCGCCGCCATTGCCGCCGCCGATGCCCGCGCTGTTGCTGCCGCCTGTGGCCGTGACCCTGCCACCGGAGATGGTCACTGTGCCGCCTTTGCCGCCATTGCCGCCGCCGATACCCGCACTGCCGCCTGTGGCTGTGACCACCCCGTCGTTGATGGTCACCGTGCCGCCTTTGCCGCCATTGCCGCCGCCGATGCCCGCGCCGTTGCCGCCGCCTGTGGCCGTGACCACGCTGCTGTTGATGATCACTGTGCCACCGTCAATGCCATTACCGCCTCCGATGCCCGCGCCGGACTGGCCGCCCGTGGCTGTCAGCATGTCCGCTTCGTCGGCTGCCGCACTGGTGATCGAGAGTGATGCGCTCTTCGGGACTTCGATGCCTGCGCGATCCTTCCCCGAGGCCAGCGTGTTCGTGCCCTTGAGGATGAGCGAGACGCAGGCGTTCGTCCCCAGCGCGAAAATGCACGTGTCGTCGCCGGGCGTCTGGAGGTTCAGGTTCCAGAACCTGACCGTGTTCGTGACACCATTCGGGATGATGATACGCGCCTTGCCTGCTGTGTTGGTGCCTGAAACCATGAAGTTGCCCGACCCGTGAAACGTGAGGATACCGGTTTGCGAGTTGTACGTCCAGTTCGGATCAGTGATCGAGGCGTCATCATTGAGATGAACGCTGTTCACCGTTACCCCGATCGGGACGGCGCTGGCGGTGGTCGCGAAGGCGATAAAGAGCGCGGTGAGGATTCTGCCCCAACTCTGTTCTTTCATGGCGGTGTTCCTTATCAGATACGAGGTGGAAAAGATGGATCTCGAAAACACAATTATGAGTATAGGGTGGAGAAAGGACGGGGACGACGCAAGAGCGTTTTTTTAGTTGCCACACCATCGTCTAGTCAAAGGTAGGCCCGGGCCGGCTTGCGCTGGCCCCCACCCTGAAGAAGCGGCGGGGAACCGTAGGCTCGCGGGGTATCATGAAAACGATAGGGCCGTCCGTCCTGGCGTAGATAGAACTTAGTGATTCCCAGGGGGCTCCCTGACTGAGATCGTTCGCGACGTAGAGCGTGTACCCGATGCCGTATTGGGCGTTGGTGATCGTGATGGAGAGCGTATCGCCGCTGAAAACAATGCCCGTGCAGCCGCGGAACATGTCGTAATAGCAGTTATTAGCCAGATTTGTGGCTGGCAGTGACGGCAATCGCGTCAGCCCCGTGCAGCTCAGGAACATGGCCGCGTAGCAGTCGTTGGTCAGCGCGGTGGCGGGCAGTTCCGGCGCGCTTGTCAGGTTCGCCCAACCGTCGAACAGATTCGCGAAGCAACAATCCGTCATCTCCGGATGCTCGCCGGCGGTGGTGAACTCGTTCCAGGCTGTCTTGTCGGTGGAGTATTTGAGTGTTCCGTTCCACGACTTTTCCGGCGGCGTGATCGTGAAGGCGTCCGCGCTGGAGAAGGTGAGATAGCGGCCTTGGCCCAGATTCGGTATCAGCGCATAGGTATGGGTGACCGTTGCGGTAAGCAAACCTACGCAGGCGAGCGCAAGAATGAACCGTTTAACGCAGAGACGCGGAGACGCGGAGGATTTACCGGGTGACGGCGTGGCCGCCGCCGGGCAAGTGACACTTGCCCCTCCCGGCGCTTCACACTGGAACCTGAAACCAGAAACCAGAAACCGAGCGAGGACGCGAGACAAGAAACGCGATGCGGCGTTATCGTTCATGGCTGACCTTTGGGGTGGCTTGTGAATGCGGCATAAAACATACCCTAAAAAACGCTATGGACACATCATGCAAGAAGGACGGGAATGATGCAAGGCGTTTTTGATAAACGTTCAACGCTCAACGTTCAAGTTTTTTCTCGCACGAAAAATTTAATGAACCGCAACGCCTCTCCTTGACGAGACCGTATCAGGTTTGGCATTGTCTACATATGTGGACGATGCAACACGAATGCGTTGCGCTGTAAAGACTGAGTTTTGTAAATGGATAACCGCAAACGCTCATCCGGCACCAAGCAGGGATATTCGTTCGGCACTTTCGGCGGTGTCTTCACGCCGAGCGTGCTGACCATTATCGGCGTGATCATGTTCCTGCGTTTCAACGTGGTGGTCGGCTATGCCGGCCTGTGGAACGCCTTGCTGATATTGGCCGCCTCAAAGGCCATCACGGTCATCACCGCCCTTTCGCTTTCGTCCATCTCCACCAACATGCGGGTCAAGGGGGGCGGCGCCTATTACCTGATCAGCCGCAGCCTCGGCCCAGAGTTCGGCGGCGTCATCGCGGTCTTTTTCTACATCGCGCAGACCGTGGCCGTCACCCTGTACATCATCGGTTTCACCGAGGCCGTCTTTTCCGCTTTTCCCAATATACCGTTGTCTTTCCGTGATGTCGCCACTTTAAGCAACTTCATTGTCTTTTTGTTGGTATATATCGGAGCCGATTGGACCATCCGCATACAATACTGGATTCTGGCCCTCATGATGCTTTCGATCCTTTCTTTCTTTATTGGTGGCGCGTTGGGGTTTTCTCCAGAGATTCTGCAGTCCAATCTTGCGCCTGAATGGAAAGACGGACACTCTTTGTTCACGATCTTCGCCCTCTTCTTCCCCGCCGTGACCGGCATTATGGCCGGCGTCAACATGTCCGGCGACCTAAAAGACCCCAGCCGTTCGATCCCGCGCGGCACACTCGCGGCCATCGGTGCCACCGGCTTGATTTACGCACTGGTTTCCTTCCTGTTAGCTGGCAGCGTACCGCGTGCAGAACTTATCAGCGACAGCTTTGTGATGAAAGAGCGCGCGCTTTTCAGCCCGCTCATTTATGTCGGCGTCTTCTGCGCCACACTGTCATCCGCGCTCGGCAGTATGATGGGCGCGCCGCGCATCCTGCAGGCTTTTGCCCGCGATGATATTTTCCGCGGCATCAAGTGGCTCGGCCGCGGCAGCGGCAAAAACAGCGAACCCCGCTTCGCCGTCGCCCTGACGTTCGTGATCGCGCAGGCTGGCATCATGGTCGGCGACCTCGACACCGTCGCACCGGTCATCACCATGTTTTTCCTGATGACCTACGGCACGGTCAATTTGGCCTGCTTTTATGAGTTCATCTCGCGCAACCCCAGTTTCCGGCCGACCTTCCGCATCAACCATTGGATCATCGCGCTTGCCGGCGCGGTCGGATGCCTTGCCGTAATGTTCCTGATCAACGCTTTCTGGGCCTTCATCGCCATCTTGTTGGCGCTCTTGCTGTACAGTGTGATCAGACGCATCGAGATCATGGTCAAATGGGGGGACATGCAGAGCGGCCTGGCCTATCAGCGCGCCCGCAACGCCCTGTTACGCCTCGAACAGGAGCGCTATCACCCCAAGAACTGGCGCCCCACCATTCTCGCGCTTTCAGGCGGAGCCTACAACCGTATCCACCTTGCCGAATACGCCTGTTGGCTCAGCGCCAGCCACGGCATTGTCTCGATCGGCCAAGTCATACGCGGCAATCTGGACAATCTCGTCGCCCGCCAGCGCGAAGCCGAGTTTTTGCTGCGCAAATTCATACGCGAAGAAGGGCTGAACGCTTTTCCCGCTGTCATCGTCGACGAGAATATTCACGCCGGTGTGCAGGGGATGCTGCAATGCCACGGACTGGGCGGCTTGCGCCCCAACACCCTTTTGCTGGGCTGGAGCCAAGACGCGGAAAAGTCAGAGGTGTTCTTCGGGCTGTTAGCGTTGGCCAAACGCATGGAGCGCAGTATCGTCATTGTCGCCAACAAGGCGCTCGATAAGGAGGCTCACACCGTCATCGCCGACGGCGCGATTAACCTCTGGTGGAGCAATGAGCGCGACGCCTCCCTCTTGCTGCTGCTGGCCTACCTGCTCAAAAAGAACAGCGAGTGGCGCACCCGCCCCATCCGCATCCTGCGCCCGGTCCCGTACAAAGCCGATGTCATGAGCATCTTTGTTCGCAAGCTTCGACCCGCCGGACAAAGACAATGAAGCCTCAGCCGCCGCGCGCATGAAAAAAATCGTCTCGCTGCCAGGGGATGTCCTGCTGGTTTACAATGCCGGCTATAACTCCCTTCAGGCCTGAACCGGCACACCTAGCGACGCCTCGGGCTGGGAGGGCAAGCGTCTGCTGCCCGGACGAGCAGATGATCGTCCCTCCCGTTGACCCGCGACTGGCGACTTGCGCCAAGCAAACAAAACGTCGCAGGTCGAATGTCGCGGGTCAACGTACACGAAAACGTGTGCGACCCCGATCCCGGTGCTTCAGGAAAACGTATCACTTCCATGCTTCACAGCGCCTAGGGCGCTGTGAAGCTGGCCACCACCTTGAAGAAGCGGCGGGGGACTGTCGCATCGCGGGGAATCGTGAAGATGACGTTGCTGCCTGTCGCTTGGATGCTGTCGCCGATCTTCGTCCAGTTTGTTTGGGTAAGATCGTCCACCTTGTAGACCGTGTACCAGATGTCCTTTTCGGCGTTGACGATCTTGATGGTGGCCGCGTTGTCGCTGATGACGAATCCCGTGCCGTCCGCGGCGAAGACCGGCGCGTCGGGAAGGCCGGACGCGAGGTAGTACGTGGTGCCGATCACGGGGCCGGCGGTGTAATTGCCGCTTGTACCGATAAACATCATTTGGTTCCAGTCCGGCGCCGCCGTCGCGTTGGCCGGAATGCTCCACGCCGTTCCCAGGCCATTCGTGTTCAACTCGATGCCCGTGCAGTCGTAGAACATGAAGTAATAGCAGGAGTCAGCCAGATTCGTCGCCGGCAATGTGCAGACGCGTCAGGTTCGTGCAATCCCTGAACATTTGGAAGTAGCAGCTCGCGGCCAGATTCATGGCCGGCAATGCCGGCCCGCGCGTGAGCCCCGTGCAACCGATGAACATGGATTTGTAGCAAGAGGGTGCCAGCGTCGTGGCGGGTAGCGCCGACGCATGCGTCAGTCCCGTGCAGCCGTAGAACATCTGGTCGTAGCAGGCTGACGCCAGTGTCGTGGCGGGCAGGGCCGGCGCCTGCGTCAGGCTCGTGCAGCCGTTGAACATATTGTTGTAGCATTTATTAGCCAGATTCGTGGCGGGCAGCGTCGGCGCATTCGTCAGGCTCGTGCAGCCGTAGAACATATTGTTGTAGCATTCATTAGCCAGCGTCGTGGCGGGCAGTGCCGGTGCCTGCGGCAGACTCGTGCAGCCGCTGAACATGCCGAGGTAGCACCGGGGCGCCAGCGTCGTGGCGGGTAGCGCGGGCGCGTGCGTCAGCCCCGTGCAGCGCATGAACATGTTCCAGCAGCACTCGTTGGCCAGTGTCGCGGCGGACAGTTCCGGCGCGTGCGTCAGGTTCGTGCAGCCGTAGAACATGTAGGCGTAGCAGCCGCTGGCCAGGTTCGTGGCGGGCAGCGCCGGCGCGTTCGTCAGTCCTGAGCAGCCGTAGAACATGCTGTCGTAGCAGCCGTCGGTCAACGTGGTGGCGGGCAGCGCCGGCGCATGGGTCAGGCGCTTGCAGTTCTCGAAGAGGCGCGCGAAGCAGTAGGGATCCATCGGCGGGTGTTCGCCGCCGGACACGGTCGCATGATCGAGCAGGACCTTGATATTGCCGGAGCAGGCAACCGGGTTGCCGGCGGTGATGCACCAGGGGGATGACGAGAGACTGCCGGTTATGTACCTATTG
>JALHET010000211.1 GCA_022839525.1 Lentisphaerota bacterium | reverse complement strand
GACTCAGCACAATCTCCGTTTGACCGTCAGCGGTCGGACGCACCGCCACATAGTCGCGCTCGCTCTCGTCTAAATGGCTCAAGGCCGGAGACTCTTTCACGACCAGCCGCGTCTCGAACAGCGGCAGACCGCTTGTCACGGTCTCATACTCAAGCTTCAGGAAGCGCTCGCTCTCGGCCGTCATCTGCTCGCGGATCGCCCGCTCGGCCTCGATCTCGTCAAAGCCCATGCTGACCAGTCGATCACGAAGCTGCACAACCGCCGTCGGCCAACTGGCGCTGGACACATGCGCGTAAGCCCGGTTCAACTCCTCCGCCTGACGGCGGCGCGCGTACGGCATCCGCAGCACGCGGCCCAAGAGCTGCTCCACGTCCTTAGCCGAATGCACGGTGGCCAGCGAACAAAAAATGTAGGCGAACGAGCAGTCCCACCCCTCTTTGAGCGCCTGAACCGTAATCACGAAGCGGACCGGACAGGCGGGATCAAACAGGTTGACGTCATCCAACTCGCGCCGCTCGCCTGTGGCCACGGCAATGTGCGCCTCGGGGATACTCTCTTGGTCGAGCAGGAAGTCGCGGACGACGTCGACACTGACCTCCTTATTCTTGCTCTCCGCCTGAATCAGGACGATCGGACGCAGATACTCTTTTTCATGGACGGCTATCGCAGCCAGACGCGCCTGTTCCTGCACCGCCGCATGCAGCGCGACCTGCCAACTGTCGTGCTGGGTCAGCTCGATCGGCATCTTGATCATCTGTTCTTTCTGGAGCGTGAGTGCGGCGACATGGTGCAGGACATTGCTCTCCGCCGCAGGGGTCGCGGTGAACTCCACCACACACGAAGGCCGGATGCGGTCCAGCACCTCCAGACTCAACGGCGACTTGTTGTTGTGGGCCTCGTCCACGATGACCAGCGGACGCACCAGCGAAAGCAGGTTGATGAAGGAGTACTTCACCTTGCCGCTTTCCGCGTCGCGCTCCAAATGCCCCCCTTCCGGCACTCCGCGCGTGAAGAACGGTTCCAAGTCTTCATGGTGGTCGTATACCCTGCGGTTTTCGGTCTTGTCCACGCGCGCCGTGGCCAGCGTGCCGATGAAGATGTTGGCGCGTGAGAGCAGGTCTTGCGGACGCAACAAGGCGAAGTCCGACAGGGCAAATACGCGCACACGCCCATTGTATGCGCTATCCAGCGCCTTCCAGTAAGGGTGTTCCTTGTTCTTCTACAAGGCGTCGAGGGTCTGGTCGCGGATCATACTGGTGGGAACCAGCCACAGGACCAGCGGCGACTCGGTACACATCCAGGCTTCGGCGGCGGTCTTGACCGCATGGGTCGCGAGGATTGTCTTGCCGCCGCCGGTCGGCAGCCGCAGACAGACGAACGGGACATCCTCCAGCAGAGTAGTGAGCGGGCGGTAGGGTCGGAAAAGATCCGGTCGCTCCCCTTTAGCCACCTGTTCGAACGCACCGGACAGCGTCCCCGCGCGGGCGGCGCGCAGGAAGGCGTCCAGTTTCGCCAGCGACTCTTTTTGAAAGTCTTTCAGTTCCATAAAACAGACCTTTTCTTAGCCGCAAAGAACGCAAGGAACGCAGAAACAGGAGCACAGACCGCCTTCCAACCGGTGACAATCTGTCACCAGTTGGTTACGATTTGTAACCGACTGACTTTTCATGTCGTGTCTCTTGCGTCTCATTCATTCGCCTCAAAGCCGTTTGCGTCTCACAAAACGCGATTTGTGAGATTCTAAAACACTAATGTCTAACAAGTGAGATTCAAAGCACATCTAAACACATGCCAACCAGAATGAAAACAACGCTTTTCATAACTAGTTTGCTCACAACAGGTTACAACTTTTAGACAGATTGCTTTCATGAGGGGTCTGAAAACACCTGCGGAGCCAGATAGTTCTCGCCTGAGACCACCTGCTGGCCGGTTTTTTCCTCAAGCTCAAGCCGGGCCTTCTTTGCAACGCCGCCGCCCTTCTTACCGGCCACACAGTTCTCTGTCATTCCCGTGGCGTTCATGCTTTCCGCAATCTGCCGGGTGGCGAGCTCGGCCAAGGCTGTGAAGATCAATTCCGCCTCGGTCATGTGGTCGCGTAAGTTTTGACGCTCCAGCCCCTTCAACTCCTTGTGTTTTTTGACCGAGACTCCAGACCACTCACGATGGATGAGATTGGTGAGAATGGCATACTCACGCTCGTCTTTGATATCGTGCTCCTTCCAGTAATCGGTGAGCTTGTTGCGGGTCTCCTGCCCCATCATGCGCTGTTGGATCCACTTTTCACTCCGACCGTGCTGCTGCCAATACTCACGGGCGCGATCCAGCGAACGCGCCGGGTCGGCCATATCCTGCAACCGCTCGTAACCGACTTTTGCAAGCCAGAGTTTGATCGGCTCGGCCTTGGGACTCGGAATCGACTGGATCAGGCGCAAAAGCGTCTCAGGATCGGCCACGTCGGTCTTGTATTTCTTCCCGTCCGCAGCCTCCATTTTCAGTTGGTGACAATCTGTCACCGACTGACTTCCCTCTTTTTTGAGCCTTTCTTTGAGCTTGTTCCAATATTTCCTCGCTGTCTGATGTACTGGCTGCTGTAGGAGAACCTGGATGATATCCACCACCGAAAAGAGCCAGACGCCGCGCGATTCGTCGAACTGCCGCCGGATCTTGTAGTTTTCAAAAACGGCCAATGTCTCGTTTGCCATACTTTTCCCTCCTTACCTCACGCGAATATCATACGGCGTCTGCTTGAAGGTCACCTGTTCCTCTTTGAGCCGTTTCTCACTCCACGGGCACCACTCGCCGTAGATCACCTTCGGGCCGTCAAAGGGCGGCAACTCCGCATAGATGGCGGAGTTCAACACATTGCCGCCTGCGATGCGCTTGTCGCCCAGAATGCCGTTATAGAGCAGATAGTAGGCGGTGCCGTTGTGGACGCCCAGCAGCGGGCTCTTGCCTGGGTCGCGCGGAGTGGGTGTGCCGGTCTCGGCGAACCAGATGTGCGCGGCCAGTGCTTCGAACGTCACCTTCGGGTTGATCACGCCGTAAGCGTCAAAGACCGCCTCGCCCAACCGGTAGAAGCGGAACCCGCCGCCGCCTTTCCAGCCGACGGCCTTGGAAATCCCGCCCTGCTCGCCCCCGACCACCTTTTTCAGGCGCGGCGCACAGTGCGTCACCGCATGATCGCCCATCTCAATGCCGATCCAGCGGCGCCCCATCTTATGCGCCACCGCCGCCGTCGTGCCCGAGCCCAAAAACGAATCCAGCACCAAATCGCCGGGGTCGGTCGCGATTTGCAGGACGCGTTGGATCAGACGTTCGGGCTTTATGGTTTGAAAAACCGGCGTCCCTTCTCGCTCGTAGTCGAGAAGCTCTTTTTTTGCTTCTTGCGTATTTCCAACTTCATTTTGGAACCAAATAGTCTGAGGCACTATTCCATCCTGAACATCCGATAAGAAGCGCTTTAGTCGGGGCATGTTGTTACCATCTGAACCCCACCAAATGCTATTACTTTCATCGAGTTCTTTGAATTTTTCGGGCGAGAAACGCCAGTACGTCCCTTTCGGCGGACCGGACCATTTTTTTCCACTTGGTGAAGTAACAGAATACGACCCCCTGCTATAATAATTTCTGGCAGTCAAGTTATCTGATGTCCAAGGGCCACGAGGATCATTGTCGGGGTTCTTGTAGCGGCTATTCTGTGCTTCACCACGAGGCAATAGGTTTCGTTGCCAGCCAGAACTGTCCTTCGCATACATCAAGACATGATCATGATTTGACGAGAGATGTCTAGCGCTACTTTTTGGCGCGAAATTTTTCTGCCAGACCACGTTCGCCACAAAATTCTTCCGTCCAAAGACCTCGTCCATGATGACTTTGAGGTAATGGGCCTCACTGTCGTCGATGGTGACCCAGATCGAGCCATTCTCAGCGAGCAGGTCGCGCAACAGTTCGAGGCGCGGGTACATGAGCGAGAGCCAAGTCGAATGCTCGACATTGTCATCGTAGTGCTCGAAGGCGGAACCGGTATTGTAGGGCGGGTCGATGAAGATACATTTGACGCATCCGGCGACATAGGGCATAAGCGCTTTGAGGGCGTCGAGGTTGTCGCCCTGGATAAGCATGTTCCCGGCGTCACGCTCCCCGCACGACAGCGTGTCGTCCGGCTGGAGCATGCGGTACGGCACTTTTTCCACGGCCCTGCGGGCCTGTTCGTCATCTAACCATTGCAGCGTCGGCATG